>CAMOUF010000129.1 GCA_946626395.1 uncultured Clostridia bacterium | reverse complement strand
CGCGGCTCAAGGCCGGGCTCAAAAGGGGAATCAGCAGCGTCAATACCGCCGCGATCACGGCAAACAGGCAAATGCTGCTGCCGATCACCCTGCCGCCCTCCTTCGCGTTTCCTTCCCCGATCCTGCGGCCCAGCAGGATGGTGGTACCCATGGCAAAGCTGGTGACCAGGTTGGTGAGCGTCATCATGATCTGCGATCCTGTGGACACTGCCGACACATCCAGGGACGCGGCGAATTTGCCCACGATCATCAAATCCACCGCCCCGTACATGGATTGCAGAAACATGGCGAAAAACACCGGCAGCATGAACCGCAGAAGCGGCGACAGGATTTTTCCCATGGTAAAGTCGTTTTTCCGCTGCATCAAGCGACCCCTCCTCAAAAAAACAACCGGATAAGCATCAGGTATTCCACCTGACATCTTATCCGGTTGATGATTTCCAGTGAATCATCCACCCTCCGATGAACGAAAATATTATATCACAGGACGGGAAAATGTCAAACGATAAAACGCCTGGCGCTGTCTCACTCGATTAGCATGGTGAAAGGAGCATGGGCAAGCGAAGCGCAGGCCATGCGATAGCCAGACGGCCCGTAGGGACGCCTGGCGCGGCACCTGTCAATGAACATGGTGAAAGGAGCATGGGCAAGCGAAGCGCAGGCCATGCGAAGTTTTTCCAAAGAGAGGTTCCCCCCACAAAATTATGTATTGAGCCTTTTTGCTCCCATCCATCACTTTTTCCAGTCCGGGAACTGCTCCGGGAAGGTGGAGAAGCAATATTTTTGCATCACCGGCTCATACACCGCCTCGGCGTATTCCTCCAGCTTGCCCAGATCATAGAGGTATTGCAGCACGGTGTAGCGGTCCCGGAAGGTGCGGCCCCGCAGGATGCCCTCCACATACCGGCGCTTTTCCGTGACCGTGAAGGGAATTTGCAGCGTTTGCTGCAATTGCTCGATCCGGTCAAAGGCGGGCAGGTATTTTCCGATCAGCGCTTTCATGGGTTCGTCTTTTGTTTCCAGATACAGCCTGCGGAAGAGCTCGATGGCGGTAAAGGTGCCCTCTCCCACCTCGATGCCGTGCAGGTTGGGCGCCTTGCCTTCCTCCACGTCCATGACCTCCCAGGTCTGGCCGATCATATGCTCCGTGCCGGAGGCCGGGCGGGAGGAGCCGCAGAAGGCGATGCACTCGCCGGACAGGATCAGCCCTTCGCTGGCGGCGCGGATGGCGGAAGCGTCCCGATCCTTCAGGTTGACGGCGGCAGCCACGCACTGATCGGTGGCCCGGAGCACCATATCGGCGATCTGGCCGCAGTAGTATTCTCCGTTCCGATCCCGGCTGATTTCCCAATCCAGGATGGCCACATATTTGCCGATCATGTCGCCCACGCCGCTGAGCAGCAGGGGATAGGGCGCGGCGGCGTTCACGCTTAAATCAATGATGATATGCCGGGCGATGGTGCAGTTGTACACGATCTTCCTGCGTCCGTTCAGCAGCGGGGCCACCACGGAGGCATAGCCGTCCATGGACGGGGCGGTGCCCACGACCCCATAAGGAATGCCCAGCCGATAGCTGACCATGCGGCAGGTGTCGTTCAGGGAGCCGGAGCCCACCGCCAGGATATAATCCGGATTCAGCGACCATGCGTTGATATCGTACACGGCGCGGTCCCGTCCCGCCTCCAGGAGCACCTTGCCGATATTCTCCGCGTTCGGCAGGGCCGGGGCGGGCAGCACCAGCGTATGGGACAGAATCCCCTTTTCTGTCAGGATCTCCTCCACGCGCCTTCCCGCCACCCCATAGGTGTTTTCATCCGCCACCATGAAAATCCGCCGATAGCCGTTCAGGATGTCGCCCACCTTTTCGATGGCGTGGTCCGATACCTCGATCACTTCCGTGGGAATGCTGTGATGTTTTTGCACGCAGGTGCAGTCCATTTCGATCATGACGCTTTTCTCCCCTTCTCGTATTATTCAGCCATGTGATGGATGTAGGGCATATCGGGCAAATTCCCGAACCGATAAAACGCCTGGGCGTTGGTATGGAAAAACTGCCGCTTTTCATCCGCTGAAAGCAGCGGCGATTTGTCAATAAAATCCCAGCTCATGCGGTAGGTGATGGCCGTCATGGTGCGGGGATAGTCCGATCCCCACATGAGCTTTTCCATGCCGCAGATGTCCCGGGCCTCCAGGATGGCCCGGACGGCGGAGGGGTAGGGGTAAAACTCGCTGTTGAACAGCCAGGTGATGCCGCCGCTTTCCACGGATACGTTGGGCAGCCTGGCCAGCCTGATCTGCTCCTGCCAATGGGGCCGGGTCACCATGCCGAAATGGCCGATGGCAATGCGAAGGCGGGGATACTGCCGGGCCATTTCCCGCAGGGAAGCGGTCTGGGCGTCTCCATCCGCCATGTCGATGGCGATCAACAGATCCTTTTTGGCGGCATGGGCAAACACCGCCGCGCAGGCGGTCAGGTCAGGGTTTTTCAGGCGTCCCCCGCAGATCTTGATGCCGTCCGCGCCTGCGGTGTCCGGCACGCCCTGTTCCTCATACAGCGCCATCACCCGGAAGCGCTCCGGCCAGGCGGCGCGGACCTGCCGCAGGTATGCATCCTGGTTTCCGTCAATGTATTCCTGGGTCACCACTGCCCCGGCCACCTGGGCAAAATCCATATTGGCCAGCAGCCTTTCCGCGCTGTTGACCCCGTCGGTCATATAGGGCGGCAGCATCTGGCGCACCTGAGCGCCGAACTGGCTTTTGCCGTTGCCCAGGTCATACACCGGCAGCCCGTTCACCCGGCCCTGCTGCCTGTGCCACAAATGCACATGCGCGTCGATCATGGCCATCCCCCTTATCGTGCAGGATCGATATACGTTTGATTCCAGATCACCGCCGTTTTCATGGGCGCGCCTTTGCAGTAAATCCGGTTCTCATAGGCGTCCATGGGATCGGCGATGAATTCCTCCTTGCCGATCAGCCCCACGATCTCGTCATACCGGCTGCGGGCCAGCAACCCGATGGCCTTTTCCATATGGTCCTGGCGGAAATTGATGGAGCCGAAAATCAAGTGATTATGAAAGTCGAAGGGCATGGTGTCAAAGGAAATCCGGGGCCCCAGGGAGAAGGAATCATAAATGCCGTTGCAGCCCAGCGCGCCGTATTTCAGGGCGATTTCGTGCTCCACGTCCGTCCCGCTGACACCGATAAAGCAGGTGGCTTTTCCGCCGAGTGCCGCGATGATGGCATCTGCGCAGTCGGATGGGTCGCTGTATGTATTCTGCACATAGCCCGCCTTGGCCTGCTCCATGGCAAAGCGCACCTTGGGGCTGTCCTGGGGGCTTCTGCCCACGAACAGGATGTTGGCGTCGGGATGCGCCTGCCGGATCACATCCCCCATGAACATGCCCGTGGTGCCCAGGCCGAAAATCACCGTGCGCGCAAAGATTTCATCGGCGGCAAATTGCCGGGCCGTTTCCAGATCGCAGTGCCGCCGCCGGGCGGTTTGGCGGAACCAGTGGGCGCTGCCCAGATCCTCCATGCGTTCCAATTGGAACAGCATGCAGGCGAAGGGGTCGGGGAACACCATCTTCTTGGCGAAGGATAGAGCCAGTTTCCCGTCCCGCACGTACCCGTCCGGAATGTCCAGCAGCATGTCCGGATTCACATAGATGCTGTCGCAGAAAAGGCCGTCCGCCTGATCGCAGCCATATTCAAAATAGGTTTCGTCCTCGGTGAACCGGGTGGGGTCGACGCTGTCGCCGCCCCGGATCAGCACGATGGCAAAGCGGTTCTGGCCGGGCACCCACACCACGCCCTCGTGCCCATTGATCAATCGGTTTTGGCCCGCCGGGAATTTGGGCCCCAGCTGCCCCCGCCGCCCCATCTCCATCAGCTCGTGATCCGTGCCGCAGAAGCCCACGATCACCGGCAGCGCCGGAATCCCTTCCTTCAGCGGTTCTCCCCGCAGCCGCCTTCGGGGCGGGTTGATCAGCTCCACCGGCCCGTATTGCAGCGGATGCCGGGGATCATTGCAAAAATAGGTGCCATATGCGTTCATGGCCGACGCTCCTTTGATGGATGAATTTGTCTTTCGGTAAATACTGATCAATTCGTAACTGTTCAGTCGTATCGAGATCGCTTTAAATCACTAAGTGAGGAGTGAGGAATGAGGAGTTAGGAGTTGTTATATGTGCACAAGCGTAAACTATTAACTCCTCACTTCTAACTCCTCACTCCTAACTGATTTAAAGTGCTCTTCAAATAATTGCGACTGAACAGATATATCAATTCAAAACAATTAATTTTTATACGATTGCTGGCGGGACGGCTCGTAGGGGCGGATATGATCCGCCCGCCCAAGAGAATCGTTTCGTGCGCTTGGTTTTCCAACATTCGTAATGCCAGCTTTTTCGGGCGGATAATATCCGCCCCTACATTTTGTCTTGTCTTTATTATGTGTTTTTTATGCAAGATGCTGAATTGATCAGTGCTTGCCTACGCGGTTGGCGCGCTGAATACCGAAGGCATCAGCATCATGATCTTTTTGCAATCGTTTTGATATACGCGGCCCTCCCTGCCTGTCAGCTTTCTTATTCAAACCGGAACCAGTCGATGGTGACCTGGCCCGTCAGGCGCAGGGTGATATCCTGCTCTCCGGCGTCATTGCTGAGGGGGATCGTCATTTCCGACAGGTCTAAAATCGCCTGATCGAGCCGCAGGGAGCCAGTCGTTTTCCCATCCATGAGGATTTCGATTGCCGCGCCCTCCTCCCCCTGGACGCAGAGCGTCATCCGCGTGTTTTTCTCCAGGCCATACACGTGGGGATAATGGGCCGTATGCGTGCCCGCATCCTGGGAAATGGCAAATCCCGCGTGCTTTCCCGCCCGCTTCAGTTCGATTTTTTTAAGATCAGGGGCGTTGATCGCCATGTACCATTCCGCCTGAATCCGCTCCCAGGCCGCGTTGTACTGGCCTACGCCGTACTGTCGGATCTCTTCATCGAACATCAGCGTGCCGTCATCGCACACATGCAGGTACATCAGCCAGCTCTGCCGGAAGGACCAGCTCTCCGTGCCGCAGCTGACGGCATAATACCATTGGCCCCGCCATTCCAGGAAGGAACCGTGATCAATGAAGGCCCGCCCGTCGGGATAGTGGGGAATATCCGCGCCGATATTGCCCCGGAAGATATAGGGCCCCAGGCGCTGATGGGAGGTGGCATAGCGCCCGGCCCAATATAGATACCACCGATCTCCATACCGGAACGCCTCCGCCTGGTCGGAGCGCAGCGGGCCAAGCAGCTCTTCCCGGGTTTGCTCATCGGGATAGACCGGCACCTTCCGCGCGCTGCCGGGCACCACCTCGGTCATGTTTTCCTTCAGCTGCATGGCCCAATAATGATCGGTCCAATCGCTGCCGAATATGATCCAGGCCCGGCTGTCCTCTTCGTCCGGCAGGATCACATCCGGATCATAGGAATTGGTGGGCGTGATGCCCTTGGGCAGGATGGGCGTTTTGCCCCGGGCGTCCCGAAAGGGGCCGTCCGGCCTGTCGCTGACCGCCACGCCGGTGGATTCGCCGCCATGGGAGTAATAGAGGTAATATTTCCCGTCCCAGGAGCTGCGCACCACGTCGCAGGCCCAGCAGTCCGTGGAATCGGGGGGCAGATAGGTGTCCTGCCGCGCCAGGGATTTTTTGCACTGCCAGCGCACCAGATCCTCGCTGAACAGCACATACCAGTCCCGCATGATAAATTGACCCTTTCCCTCGTCATGCCCCACGTACACATACATGTTTTCTTTTCCCGTATCCGGGTTGACGAAGATTTTGATATGCGGGTCGGGAAACATATTGTCCGCGGCGCCCAGGGGAGTAAGCGGATTTCCCCGGCGGGACGCGTCATCACGGCGGTCCATTGCAGCGCTCCTTTCCGTTGTTCAGGCTCCGGCCTTCCCTGGCCGCCAGGGATGCGATGAAAGCCCAGGCTGTTTCAATCCGGCCGTTTGCTGACTGTTATCAAGTTGTGCCGACATGCCAATGATACCGTTTTTATTATATCATATAGGATGCGCAGAAGCCAGACGCAATCGGCGAAAACCGTGATTTTTGCGAAACCCGGTTCAATACGAAGTATTGTGGTGGAATCCAATACATTCCTGCTGTTTTGTTCCGAAATGAACCAAGAAGAAAGAACGCATTTACTGAATCCTTTATTGCTTTCTCGGAGGGGGGTGTGGGGGCGGTGACACTACATGGAAGCGCGTTTCGTGTAAAATAGAGATTGCTGAAAGCAATGAAGAAAACGCGGCGCGGGCAGGGAGGACGGGACCATGGAGAAAAAAGAGAAGCGGAAGCAAATGCCGGGCTTCATCCTCTGCACAGAAGACATGGACGCCATTTCATCCCTGTCAGACAGGGATTTTCGGCGCGTCATGAGGGCGCTGAAGAAAGTCGCCAGAAACGACGATCCCACCGATGAAGTAGCAGCCATGACGAAAGCCGCGAAAATCGCCTTTCGGTTTATGGCGGTCAAGGTGGAAAAAGCCAAAGAATAATATGCGGATCGCTGCGAAAAAAACGCCGAAAATCAAAATCAGCGCTGGGCGAAACAAGAAGAAACGACAGCGGATGATACGCAAGCGATTGATACAAATGCGATTGATACGAATTTGATTGATACGAATGCAAATGATACGAATTTGATTGATACGAACGCAAATGATACGAATTTGATTGATACGAATGCGATTGATACGAACGCGGATGATCGTTTTCCTGCGATTGCAAGCGATTTATACGATCGTATACGATCGATACCAACTAACACTATAAATAAAAATAAAACGAAAATAAAAACAAAAACAAAAACACACGCCATCGCTGTTGGCGATGGGATGCTCCCGGCACAGCTTCCCGTGCCGGAGGCGAAATATCATTTCGCCCGGGGGGCACAGCGCGGGCATCAGCTCCGGGATGCCCTCCCTTCAAGCAGTATCCCGGAAGATCATTGCCCCGCAAATCCCCATGGGTCATAAAGCGCCTTTGGGACAGTTCCTGACACACTCCATGCATAAAATGCATTCCGTTCCGTTTTCACGGCTCCTTGCGTTGTCCGTCACATCCACATTCATCGGGCAAACACGTTTGCATTTCCCGCAGGAGACGCACTTCTCCTTGTCGCATTGCAAACGAAGCAGGGAAAAATAGCTCATCGGCTTGAGGAAAACCGTGATCGGACAGATGTATTTGCAGAAGGCCCGGGTGTCCTGGAAGGCAAAGGCCAGGATGATCCCCGCCGCATAATACAGCACGTTGCCGATGACAAACGCCCAGAACATGATCCGCTCCATGTTCCCCACGTGGGCAAGGAACAAGGCGGCAACAAAGACCAGGGAGGCCGCAAAGGTGATATACCGGATCCACCCCAGTTTCTTCCTGGGTTGCTTTGGCACTTTGTAGGGCAGGAAATCCAGCACCATGGCCGTCCAGCAGGCATAGCCGCACCATCCGCGCCCGAAAATCAGCGGCCCGAAGATCTTTGCCACCGCATAATGGATGGTGGCCGCCTCAAACACGCCGGTGAACAGATAATACCAGAAGCCTTCGATCTGCATGTTTTCATTGCAGATCAACCCGAGATACACAAGCATGTACAGCCCGACGAGCAGCTGAACAACGCGCCTGGCATGCCGGTATTTTTTGATAAACAGGAAAACGCCCAGGGAAATGGACAGGCCGATGTAGCTGAAATTGAACAGATAGAACAGATTGCCCTTGGTCAGCCATAGGGTGATTGCGATGGTTTCAAATACAGCCAGCATCATGATCGGTATCGCATATTTCTTCATTTCTTTATCCCCACTATTCCGGTTTGCTGCACCGTGAAAATCAAGTCCTGCTCTGGGCAATGTTCATTTTGAACTCCTGAACATCAGCACACAAAGGATCAGCAATCCGATTCCATATCCCATGGGGGCAAAATACCACAGATTCTCATGAATGAATGTTCCTCCGATAAAACCGGTGATACACAGCGCGGAGCAAAGCAGCGAGATCAGCTTGATTCTTTGTTTTGCCCCTTCGGCGCTGCCGAACGGCAAACTGACGCAAAGGAAGGCAAGCCCGGTAAAGAAACCCCATGCCAAATAGTCCGCAGCCATCTCCACAGAAGGCCAACAGCCGATCTGAAAGTAGGTCGGGACATGGATTCCTTCCCGAATCAGCGCTCTCGTTACAGATATATTGATGATATGCGCCGCTCCTGTCAGCGCGCATGCGCAGCTCATCAACGCAATCATCGCTTTCTGATAATGACGCGGAGTGGCAACAGTCTCAGCCAGCGCAATCAATACAATCAGGACAACCGGGCCGCTGATTACAGTCATCATTTCCCAGATTGTCAGGGATAGATCGGTTTTTGCCGCCAAAAACAGACCCATGGACAGAAAATACAACAGGCATGTGATGATCCCTGCCAAAGAAGCTTTCTTTGTCATAAAAGTTCCTCCGTCTCTTCAGCCCGCCAGGGCACAGGATCAGAATCCGATCCTTCTGATTTCTTCCACCAGGTTCCTTCCGTATACTTCAGCGCCCAGCGCGTTGGGATGCAGGTTGTCCCGGAAGTATGGCTTTTTTATTCGATGATTCTCAGATAGTATTCGTTGCTGCCTTCATACACGCCTGTGGGATGAAAACCGTGCCGTTCATAAAAGGCGCCAGCCCGGGTATTGTCCTTGTGAACGCCCAGCGCCAGGGAGCGTTTCCCAAATTCAACGTACACCTGGCGGATGGCGCTTTCCAGGATCTCTCCGCCGATGCCCCGATTTCTGTATCTTTGATCCACTGCAAAGCCCATTACCCGGTAAAAGGGCTTGCACCGCATCTCCTCCGGGTCCGTGTCCCAGGCCAGGGCTTCCCCGATCAGGATCAGGCCCACGGGCCTGCCATCCATGCGGGCCAGATAGGTGTGGCCCAGCAAATGATGCTCCGCCCCGTAATCCGTGGTTTCCATGAGGGTAGCGGCAGTATCCACCCATACTTCCGGAATGTCGTCCCGGTCAATGCGAAGCGCGTCGCTGAAGTTCTCATGCGTCAGCTGTTCCAAAGTAAGGGGCATACGTTCTCCTCCAAGGACAAAGAAGATATGGACAGTATACCATATTCCGTATGTTATGACCAGAAAAAAAGAAGAAAACCCGGCCTTGAAAAGCCGAGCTGCAGCGCGCCGACGGAGAAGATGGATTTGAACCACCGGTTTAATGACAGGACCGCAAATCCGTGTTATCCTATGCGTGTCGACAGGGGAGAGAGCGAAAGCGAAGGCCCCCGCCACAGGAGCCCGAAAGCATCGGCCTCCACCGAACCTTGACAACTACAGAAAGAAATTTCGTCTCAGCATCAAGCACCATGTGTGGAAGCAGGAGAAGAAATCAGGCGGCGGCTATCCAAACGCCTAAGGGGAAGGACGCGACCCCCCAGGCCAGGAGGAAACGGATTTCCGGAACACCGGTCAGCGAACCGAACGGAAACCACGCCCAGCACCGGCAAGGATAGCGAGACAGGAGCGGGCAAGCACACGGCCTGTCTGCCTGGCACAGGATGGAACGAAGGGACAATCGTTCCGTGCCAGCGCAAGCAAGATTGTCCAGAAAAAAATGATTCGTCCGGGGACGGCGGATGCTCATCCGCCCCGGCGGCTTGACCTTATACCATCCACACAAACACGAACGCGCTTTGGGCAGACGGGCCTGCAGGAGATCACCCGATAACATCCTTCTACATTTTATGCTATCATCTTACAATCATATCGAATGCGGGCGTCCGTTATCAGATAGTCTGCCCATTTCATAAGGAGGAAAGCGAATGACTGAAAAGTTTCACGCGCTTCTCCTGAGCGAACTGCGCATGGTGTCCTATCAGCCGGGCAACCTGGCTGAAATGACGGATGATATGCTGTGCGAAGCCGTCACGGTGAATGAGAATCTGCAGTCCCTGGGCTTTACCCTGCGGCCTGCCGATATTCTGCGGCTGGCCGTGAGCCCCTCCCTGGAAGAGTTCTATGAGGCGGTCAAGGCCCTGGTGCCCGATGTGAAGGACAAGCCCATGTATCCCGGGTTCCCCCAGCAGGTGATGGAAATGGACGAAGCCGAATTCCGGCTGCATCAGATGATCCATTACTTCACCACCTACGGCCTGGAAAGCCTGCTGGGCAAGGAAGTAAGCAAGGGCTGGCTGCCGGATGACCATGGCCCCCAGCGCACGAAAAAGGACACGGCCCTCATGGCCTGCCGGGTCATCGACCTGGTGGCACAGCAGGAAGCGCCCATCGCGGTGCTCAAGGCGCTGCTGAACCGCCGGGAGCGGCTCACCAATCCGGAACTGGAGCTGGCGCTGGAATGCGCGCCGCTGTGCACGGCTGAGCAGCTGCGGGGATTGAAGGTGCGCTTCAAGGAAAACCTGGAGCTTTTGTTCCCGCTGCTCATGGGCCTTTCCGACCGGAACGCCGCGCTGCTGACGCTGCACGCGGTGTGCGCCCACACGGGCGACGTGTTCCGCTGCGCTCGGGATTACCTGAGCGAAAAGCGCTGGCACCTGACCACCAGCGAAAAGAAGCTGCTGGTGAAGCTGCTGGAAAGCTACACGGTGGGCAATCTGCGCACGAACATGATACAGTCCCTGCATCTGCGGGAGCGGAACCTGCTGGTGCTGCAGCATCTGGATTACAACCAGTATTCCCGCAGCCCCCAGCACAAGGAGGCCGTGCGCGCCCTGCGCAATGGCGAATTGCTGTCCTGGCACGGAATAGGCGAAGCGCTGCTCCGGGATCACAGCCCCGAAGCGCTGGCGCATTACGCCGAGCGGCCCGGCTACATGCTGCGCATGATCAACCGGCTGCTGAGCCTGGATTACAGCCAGGAGGACATCGAGGAAGCGCTCCTTCCCCATGCGGGCATGATCAGCGGCCATTTGACGGTCAAGACCATCCGCACCCTGATGAAGCGCAGCGGTGAAATGGAACAAAAGCACCGCCAGGCAATAGACGCCTGCCAGCAGAAATATTGGCTGGAGCAGCACAGCATGGCGCCCACCTATACGGCAATGTGCGACCAGCTTGAGCAGGAAGCTGCCAGACGGCGAAACGAGGCCGCCTGGAAATGGCTGGAAGAACCGAAGCGGCAGGCCATGGAGCATGCTGACGAGCCCGTGAAAGCGCTGCAAAAGAGCCTGGAAGCCAAGGAAAAGGAATGGGGCAGCTGGAAGCGCATCCTGAAGCGGATCGCCGACTGGCCCCAGATTCCCAAGCGCGCGTGGTTCCGCAAGAACGCCAACGCCGATCTGAGCGAGGATCTGTATGTGATGGTGTTCCGGGATAACCCGGAGGAGCTAAAGGAAAACGCAGACCGCCTGGAAAAAGAAGCCAGGGAGCTGCAGGCGCAAATCGAGCAGGCGCAGGCGGAAGGCGCCCGGCAATACCGGGAAGCCTGCGTGGCGATCGAAGCCCGGTATGCCGAGGAGATGGAAGCCATCGACGCCTGGGAAAAGAAGCGCCGGGAAAACCTGGAGCAGGACTTTGCTCAGGAGCTCGGCCGGTACAGCGAAGCCATGCGCACCCTTCCCGCAAGACGGGATGCGGAGCTGGCCGCGCTGGAAAAGCGCCATGAAGCCGAGCTTCGGGCCGCGCGGCAAGACGCCCAGACCGTGGAGGTGCTGAAATCTCTGCTCAAGGCCCACTTCCGGCAGGCGGAAACGAAGCTGAAAGGCAAGCGGGTCTATCTGGACATGCCCCAGTTCGACCTGGCCCATTCCACCCTGGAAACCGAGGATCGCTCCCGGGACGGCGGCTACATCCGCAGCGGGATTTCCTTTAGGATTCCACAAGAGGCAAAGTTCGTCCGGTTCTTCGTGTACTGGAACGATCCGCACCGGGTGGATGTGGACCTGCACGCGGCCGGCAAAACCATGGAAGGCGAAGACCTGCACGTGGGCTGGAACGCGGACTTCCGCAACCGCGGCGTGGTGCACTCCGGGGACGTGACCCACAGCGATGCGGCGGAATATATCGATATCGATCTGTCCGCCCCCATCCGGGAGATTTACGCCAACGTGAATCTGTTCTCCGGCAAGTATTCCTTCAAGGGCATCGAGACCTGCTATGTGGGCCTGATGGCGGTGGACAAGATCGGCATGGGGATCAGGCATTACGACCCGGCCAACTGCTTCTTCACCCACGCCCTGACCCAGAACACCAACAACCTGTTCTACGGCTTCATCGACGTGCAGAACCGGTTCGTGCGGTTCGTGGGCCAGCCGAATCAGAATGGCTGGGGAGACTGGACCAGCCGTCCGGCCATCGAGGCGGCGGAAGCCATGTTCTCTCTCCAGGACTATCTGAACTGCGTCCTGGAAGGGCAGCAGGCGGAGCTGGTGAAGGATCGGGAAGACGCCGACGTGATTCTCACCATGGCCAAGAGCCTGGATGAGAACGCCGTCAGCCTGGTGGACAGCAATTTCTTTCTGGAATGTTAAAATCTTATCATGGCCGCAGCAATTCCAAGTGAAATGCTGCGGTTTTTCTTTTGCTGTAGCTGTTCAGACGAACGTATAATTCAGGGAGGATGAAAAACCTCTCCGCCCCCTGCGGGGCATCTCCCCTGATCGGGGAGGCAACTATCATCCGCCCGGAAGAATCATTTCGTGTATCGAAGAACAATCCGGCATTGACTTCACAAATATCTATCTTAGCTGGATCTATGACGACGCCCACAAGGGCGGCG
>CAMOUF010000128.1 GCA_946626395.1 uncultured Clostridia bacterium | reverse complement strand
TTTTCCAGAGGCTCCACCCGGGCGGACAATTCGTCCAGAATATCGTTGACCCGGCTCAGGTTTTCTCTTGTGCGGGCCAGCTTCTTTTCCGCGTCCTCCTTGCGAACGCGGTAGGTCATCACCCCGGCGGCCTCCTCAAACACCTGGCGGCGGTCCTCGCTTTTTACTGAGAGGATTTCATCGATGCGGCCCTGGCCGATGAGGGAATAGCCCTCCCGGCCGATGCCGGTGTCCCGGAACAATTCCAGGATATCCTTTAAGCGGCAGGAGGTTTTATTCAGATAATATTCGCTGTCGCCGTTGCGGTACACTCTTCGGGTGACCACCACCTCGGCGTAGGTGGATTTCAGAGCCCCGTCCTCGTTGTCAAACACCAGGCTCACTTCGCAGTAGGAAGCCTGCTTGCGCTTGGCGGTGCCGTTAAAGATCACGTCCTCCATCTTGGCCCCGCGCAGCACCCGGGCGCTTTGCTCCCCCAGCACCCAGCGCACGGCGTCGCCGATGTTGCTTTTGCCTGAGCCGTTGGGGCCCACGATGCCGGTGATGCCCTGGTTGAACACGATCTCCGTCCGGTCGGCAAAGGACTTGAACCCGTGGATTTCCAGTTTTTTAAGGCGCATGCTCCCCTTATTCCCCCGAACCTTTGATGATGTTCAGCGCGGCGGCGGCAGCCTCCTGCTCAGCCCGCTTTTTGCTGGTGCCCTTGCCCCGGGCGGTTTCCTTCCCCTCTAAAAGCACCGCGGCGGTAAAGACCCGGTCGTGGGGCGGGCCCTCTTCCCCCAGGGTTTCATAGGTGGGGCTGGGATGGCCCTTGGATTGCAGATATTCCTGCAAAGCGCTCTTGGGGTCGTTTTCCCCGGTTTCGGTGCAGTCGCCGATCAGGCGGTGCACCATGCCCCGGGCGGCGTCCAGGCCCCCATCCAGATACACCGCGGCCAGCACGGCCTCAAAGGTGTCGCACAGGACGGACGGGTTCTGTCGCCCACCGGTATATTCGCAGCTGCGGTCCATCATCAGCGCTTCGCCCAAATGGACGGAGGATGCTGCCTGGGCCAGCTTTTCCTCCCGCACCAGCTTTTGCCGAAGCCGGGTCATGGCCCCCTCCTGCATTTCAGGATGGTTTTCATAGATTTTTTCGCTGACGCACAGCTCCAGCACCGCGTCGCCCAGAAATTCCAGCCGCTGGTTATGGTTATGGCCCAGGGAAGGATGGGTCAGCGCCTGTTTGAGCAGGGCGGGGCGGCGGAAGGAATGCCCGATGGCTTTTTCCAATGCCGTATAATCTGCCATGTAAAATAAACCTTCTCACTTTCAGAATGGCCGCCTGGCGCGTTCCCTGAGCAGCCGGAAAAGGGCATGGAAACAAAGGCAGAATGCAGAGTACAGAGCACAGGAAGGGGGATTCCCCGAGCGCTTCTTATGTGCTTTGTACTCTGAATTCTGATTTTTCCGGCCTGCTGGCCTGGCGGCTTTGGAAGGGGGCGGGAGCCTTGAAGCGCGTTGCTGCAAGGCTCCCAGGCCCCGGATGCTTACTGGTTGTCCTCGATGTATTTCACCACGTCGCCCACGGTGCGCAGGCTGTTGATGGCGGTGTCGTCCACGGTCAAGTTGAAGGTGTCCTCCAGGTCCATGATCATGACCATCACGTTGGCGCTGTCGGCCTTCAGGTCCTCCACCAAACGCTTGTCGGGGGTAATGTCCTTCACGTCCATTTTGAGCTGCTTTGCGATCATGCTGGCTACGGTGTCGAATACCATTGCTGTGTCCTCCTTGTATTTTTTTGAATAGTTCTAAGTTCCCGGTTCCAGGTTCCAAGCTCTTTTTGCCAGTCAAAGGGTCCGAGCTGCGCATTCAGCTTAGAACTTTGAACTGATCACTTAGAACTGATATTCCTACTCTCCCAGCTGCTTGGAAATCTCCTGCTGGATGGATGCTACCAGGTTTTTCCTCACCATCAGGGAAGCCTGGCGGATGGCGCAGGCGATGGCGTGAGCGTTGCTGGAGCCGTGGGCCTTGACCACCACGCCCTGAACCCCCAGCAGCGGCGCGCCGCCCACCTCGGTATAGTCCATGGCTTTCTTGACGCGCTTAAAAGCGGGCTTGGCCAGCAATCCGCCGATCTTGCTGCGGAAGTCGGCATATATTTCTTTTTTGATCATGCCAAGCAGGGTGCCCGCCACGCCCTCCATGAATTTGAGGATCAGGTTGCCGGAGAATCCGTCGCACACCACCACGTCCGCTATATCGGCGGTGATGTCCCGGCCCTCCACGTTGCCGATGAAATTGAAAGGAGCGGCTTCCATCAGGGGATAAGCGGCTTTGGCCAGGGCGTTGCCCTTTTCGCTTTCCGCGCCGATATTCACCAGGCCCACCCGGGGATTCTCGATGCCCCGCACGGCCTTCAAATAAGCGGAGCCCATGATGCCGAACTGAGGCAGATAAGCGGGCAGGCAGTCCACGTTGGCCCCGCAGTCGATCAGGCAGAAAAAGCCCTTGCCGTTGGGCAGCAGCGGCGCCAGCGCCGGGCGCTCCACCCCGTCGATCCGGCCCAGGCGGAACATGCCCCCCGCCAGCGTGGCTCCGGTGGACCCGGCGGACACGAATCCGTCCGCGCCGCCCTGACGCACCAGGAGCATCCCCTTCACCTGGGCGCTTTGCTTTTTCTGGCGAATGGCCATTACCGGCGCTTCATGATTGGTAATGATTTCCGGGCAGTCGTCCACGGCGATGCGGTCCCTGACGTCGCCGCAGTCCGTCAAGCGTTTTTCAATTTCGTCCTTGGGGCCGCCCAGGGTGATCTTTAAATCTTTGTCCGCCCGCAGGGCCTCCAGGGCGCCTTCGATGGTACACTGGGGCGCGTTGTCCCCGCCCATGGCGTCCAAATAAATATGAACCATGGCTTTCCCTCCTTAAAAGACTCATAGAAAGACATCCTATTTTACCATAAATCAAAAGCCTTGGCAAGTATCACAGTATTCCAGATATGGGATGCAAAAACCGGATGGTTTCCCATCCGGCAAATTGGTTATGCGGGTTTGGTTTCGGTGGCGGCGTCTGTTTCTTCCGGTTCTTCTTCGAGGGCTTCTTCTTCGGTAGATTCTTCTTCGGGAGCTTCTTCTGTTTCCCATTCTTCCTCGGTGGCTTCTTCATGCAGGTCTTCTGTTTCCTGCTCTTCTTCCTGGCCGATGAAGGTATCCATCTCCGTAATAACGTCCAAGAGCGGGGTGGTCACCGCCAGCAGGCTTTCCTGCGCCCCGGCGAATCCGGCGTTCACCGCCTGCTCGTACCAGTGGGCGGCCTCGTCCATATCCACATCCGCGCCAAAGCCGAAGCGGTAACAGTCGCCCGCAGCCTTCATGGCTTCTCCGTCGCCCAGCTCCGCGGCTTTCAGATACCAGGCCAGCGCCTTTTCCGGGTTCTTGATTTCTTCAAAATAGCCATACATCCCGCCCAGGCGGCGCATGGCCTCCATGTCGTTTTGTTCGGCGGCCCGCTCATAATACTCAACGGCCTCGGCCAGGTTCAGCAGGCCATAGGCTTCATAGCTGTACAGGTCGCCCAGGCGGCGCATGGCCTTCACGCTTCCCATTTCCGCCCCGGCTTCATAGGCTTCCTGCGCCTTTTCCAAATCCAGCATGCCGCAGGCTTCATAGCTGTACAGGTCGCCCAGTCCGGCGAACGCATCCGCGATTCCCTCCTGAGCCCCCTGCTCAAAGCATTCCCTGGCCTGGTCGAAGTCCTGCTCTCCGCCCAGGCCCAGCAGATACGCCCGGCCCAATTCGTTGAAGGCCAGGCTGTCTTTCGCCTCGGCGGCCTGCCATAGCCACGTCCGCGCTTCCTCTCCCCGCTCCGGGTTCGTCAAAAGCAGCAGGCCCAGCTTGCGCATGGCCACAGCGCTGCCGTCCCGGGCGGCGCGCTCATACCAGGAGGCGGCGGATTCCCGGTCCGGGGTCCCCAGCTCTTTTCCGCTGTACAGATCCCCCAGGCGCTCCATGGCCCGGGTATTGCCCTGGTAGGCTGCCTGACGGTAAAACACGGCGGCGTGGGCCGGATTGAATACCATGCTGCTGTCCAGGCTGCACAAGTCGCCCATTTTCTTTAGAGCGTCCGTTTGCCTGCTTTCAGCCGCCTGGAGATAATATTTCAGCGCGGTTTCTCCGTCCTGCTCCACGCCCTTGCCATAGGCGTAATTATTTCCCATGCGCCAGCAGGCTTCCCCGTCGCCCAGGGCGGCAGCCCGGCGCAGCCAGGACAGCGCTTTGTCTTCGTCCAGATACGCTTCATATTCGCTGTAAATCACGCCCAGGCGGCCCATGGCGGCGGCGTCATTGTTTTCCGCTGCCTGCTCATACCAGAACAGAGCCTTTTCAAGATCGGTCAGTTCATAGGCGTCCTGGCTGTACAGATCGCCCAGACGCCGCATGGCCTCTGTGCTTCCCTGCTGCGCCGCCTGAAAATAATAGGCGGACGCCCGCTCCGGGTCCTCCAGGCCGCTGCCCAATTGGCTCAGCAGATCACCCGCCATTTTCGCGGCGGCGGTATGCCCCAGGTCGGCGGCCTTCACAAAGTAGGAAAGGGCCTTGGCGCTGTCCTGCCTGACGGGGCCGCCCACATGATAATAAACGCCCACATTATAGCAGGCCGCCGGGTTATCGCTGCTGGCGGCTTCCTGAAAATATTCCAGGGCGCGCTGGTCGTCCACGTCTACACCCTTGCCCAGGCTGTAGATCAGGCCCAGGTTAAAGTTGGCGGCGCTGTCCCGCAGGTCTGCGGCGGGCTCGTAATAGACGCGGGCCTGCTCCTCATCCCGGGCCGTGCCGATGCCCATATCGTAGAAATATCCCAGGCTGCGGCTGCCTTTCACGCTGCCCAGCAGGGCGGCCATGCGGAAGGCGTTCAGCGCGCCTGTCTGATCGCCGTCCTTTTGGAAAAGCTGGCCCAGCTGATACCAGGCGTCGCCGTCCCCCAGGTCAGCCGCCTGCTGAAAATATTCCTGGGCCCTTTGCTCATTCTTTGCCACGGCGTACCCGTTCTTATAATACAGCCCCAAATTATAAAGGGCGTCCGAATCCCCCAGAGCGGCGGCGTTGCGGAAATTATCCAGGGCTAATCTGTAATTCTGCTCCACGCCGATGCCCATGTCGTAAAACACGCCGATGCTGTTGTATGCCTGACCGTCCCCCAGCTCAGCGGCCTTTTCATAGCATTCCAGGGCCTTTTGGGTATCCTGGGCTACGCCGATACTGTCCCGGTAGCAGACAGCCAGATTCCGCCCCGCCGCCGGGCAGCCCAATTCCGCCGCCTGCTGATAAAAAGCCAGCGCCTGGCTGTTATCCTGGGGAACGGACGCCCATCCGTTCAGGGCGTAATCCCCCAGCAGGTTCAGCGCGTCCGCGTTCTGGGCGGAAGCGGCGTACTGAAGGGCGGGATAGGCCGCCGGATAATCTTTTTGTCGGAAGGCGTCCTGGCCCCAGGCAAAAATGGAAGCGCTGCGGGATATGCCGCAGTTGATGCAGAAATTGGTGGTGTTTTCATTTTCGCAGGCATGGCATTTCCACGCACCCCGCTGCATGCCGCACTGGCCGCAGAAGTTTCCCATGCTCTTTTCCCAGCAGTTCAGGCACACCCATACCTCAGCGCTTTCCGCCGCGGCGGGCAGCGCCAGCGCCAGTGACAGCAGCAGGCACACCGCCAGCGCCAATTTTTTCTTCATATCCTGGATCCCCTTTCAGGAAAAAACGCACCGCTTCACCGAACCGACGCAGTTTCTTAACGATTTCGATAAATTATAGCAAACATTGCATACAATGTCAATAAAGGGGAAGAAAGGAGAGGGGGAGTATATCAGTTCAAAGTATTAAAAACGCGGCGGGATCGCGGCTTCTTCTTTTGCGCCGGCGCTTGGGAACGGTTGCATTTCCGCTGGCATCCGTGCTATAATCGCAGTGTTTCCGTCGGCGCCGCATGCCTGCTGATCTTTTGGGGCAATCACAAGCGGAAACCGAAAGGAGAAAAGCCCATGTATGAAGGAGACCTGGTCCGCCTGCGTGCCTTCGACAACAGCGACCTGATGCTGTGCCTGAGCTATTCCAACGATTACGAGGTCATGCGGGGCGCGTCCGGCGCGATCCTCTATCCCTCCACCGTGGATGACGAAGCCCGGGCCATGAATTCCTCCACCAGCTACACCGCCGGAGAATATCAGTTCGCCATCGAAACCAAGGCGGAGCGCCGCTTCATCGGCAAATGCGGCTTTACCAAGATCAACTGGAAAAACCGCCTGGGGGAATTGGCCATTCTCATCGGCGACAGGGAATACCGGGGCCGGGTCTACGGCGCGGACGCTATCCGTACTCTGTGCGCCTTCGGCTTTCAGGAAATGAACCTGCACAAGATCAAGGCCCTGGTGTTTGATTTCAACGAGCCCGCCCTGCGCTGCTACGAAAAATGCGGCTTTGTGCGGGAAGGGGTGCTGCGGCAGGAAATGTTCCGGGAAGGACAATATCACGATGTGATCTCCCTGGCGCTGTTTCAGCAATAAATATGTTTCAATTTAATTGACGAAAGGATACTGACCATGGAATACACAGAAGTGACCATCTCCACCACCACCTACGGGGCGGAAATCGTATCGGACGTGCTGCTGCGCCTGGGCGCGGCGGGCACCCAGATTCTGGACCGGGCCGACCTGCCCGACCCCAGCAAGCCCACCGCCAACTGGGAATTGATGGATCAATCCGTCATTGACGCCATGCCGGAGGACGTGCAGGTGAAGGCCTGGTTCGACGAAGCATCCCTGCAATCCATTATCGGCTCCCTGAAGGAACAGCTTTCCCTGCTTTCCTCCCCCGCCATGGGCGCCCTCAGCGTCACCCTGCAGGGCGTTCGGGAGGAGGACTGGGCGGAAAACTGGAAGCAGTATTACAAGCCCTTCCGCCTGGGGGATCATATGGTGGTGAAGCCCACCTGGGAGCCCTGGGATGTTCAGCCCGGGGACCTGATCATCGAGATCGATCCCGGCATGGCCTTTGGCACCGGCACCCATGAAACCACTGCTATGTGCGTGGGCCTGATCGAAAAATACTATCAGGGCGGAACGCTGCTGGACGTGGGCACCGGCAGCGGCATCCTGGCCATCGCCGCGGCCAGGCTGGGGGCCAAGGGCATCGTGGCCGTGGATATCGACCCCGACGCCGTGCGGGTCGCCAGGGAAAACGTGGAGCACAACGGCCTGTCCGACGCTATCCAGGTGCGCAAGGGCGATTTGCTCCAGGGCCTGTCCCAGCAATTCGATTTTGCGGTGGCCAACATCCTGGCTCCCGTGATCTGCATGCTGGCCGCGCCACTGAAAAAGCATCTGACCCCCCACGGCCGCTTCGTCTGCTCCGGCATCATTGCCGAAGCGGAGCAGGACGTGAAAAACGCGCTGCTCTCCGCCGGCTA
>CAMOUF010000127.1 GCA_946626395.1 uncultured Clostridia bacterium | reverse complement strand
TTCATTCGCGCAACAGCCCGAGGGGAAAATCATGACGGAAATATGAATGCGTGGAAGATGCAAGTTCCAAGTTCAAAGTTCCAAGTTCTAAGCCAAATGGTCTTTTCTCATGGGCGCTGGCTGCGCAGGGCATCATAGCTTAGAATCTGGAACCGACAGCATGGAACGGCCGTCCGGTCCAGGCGATCATTCAGCGGCAGAGGGGATCACAAAGGAAAATTCGCTGCCCTTTCCCAAGACGCTTTTCAGCTGGATGCTTACATTCATTTTCTGCAATATTTCCTTGGCGATGGACAGGCCCAGGCCGCTGCCCTTGCCGCTGTGGCTGCGCTCGGCCTGGTGGAAGCGGTCGAAGGCCAGGCGCTGGGTTTCCTCGTCCATGCCGATGCCGCTGTCCCGCACGAAAAACCGTGTGCCCGCCTCCGTTTTTTCCGCGCCCAGGGTCACTTCTCCGCCCTCGGGGGTATATTTCCGGGCGTTGTCCAGGAAGATGGTCAGCACCTCCGCCAGCCTGTCCTCGTTGGAGCGGATGTCCGGCAGGGGTTCCTGAGGAAGAGTCCGCTGGAAGGCAATGCTCTTTTCCGTGAAGAGGCTGCCGTTTCGGTCGTACAGGTCATAGATCAGCTCGTTGGGGGCCACCTTCTCCATTTCAAAGGCGGCGGGGTTGGACTGGAGGCTGCTCAGCTCCAGCAGATCGTTGACCAGCCGGGACAGGCGGGTGACCTCCTCCACAATGATATTGTAATATTTCTGCCGGTCGTTTTCCTCGGTGACCAGCCCGTCCCTCAGCCCTTCGCCCAGGCCCCGGATGGAGGCCAGGGGCGTGCGCAGCTCATGGGAGATATTGGCCACATAATCGTACCGGGTGCGTTCCAGCCGCTCCTGCTCGGTAATGTCCCGGATCAGGGCCACGGTGCCCCGGTTCCGGGGGTTCCGGCCGGAAGAAGGCAGCCGGGACACGGCGAAAAAGAGCACCCGGCCGCCGGTTGGGAATTTCCGGTCCCATTGATCCTCCTGCCTGTCTTCCCGCAGGGCTTCCATCACGGCCCGGGAAGCCTCTGTTTCCTCCCCGCCCAGCAGACGCCAGGCGGTGGCGTTTTCATGCAGGATGCCGCCCCGGGTGTCCACGGCCAGGATGCCTTCGTTCAGGCCCTCCAGGATCAGGGCCATGGTTTCCTTTTCATATTTCAGGTCGCTGATGGATTTGGCCACCTTGCCGCTCATTTCGTTGAGCACCACGGCGATTTCCCGCATTTCCTCATTGGGCAGGTTTTCCGGCAGCCGTACCTGCTCGCCCTCCGCCAGGCGGCCCGCCATGTCCGTAATGATCCGGACGGGCTTGGAGGCGTGCCGGGCGGAGAGCACGCCGATGATGGCCATGGCAACGGACACCACGCCCATGGCAATCAGCATCCGGTTGCGGAAGGACGCTGCCGCCCCGGACATGGAGCGCATGGGCCGCCCCGCCAGCACATACCCCCCCACGATCTTTCTCCCGGCGATCATGGCCAGCTTGTTTCCCGCCTGCTTGCGCACGGTGGCAGAGGTTTCCTTGTCCGCCGCGTCCAGCAGGGAGGACAGGGTGCCGCCGGTAAAATAGGGTGCCGCCGATTCGGTGTACACTACCACATGCCGGTTTTCCGTCAGCATCATATAAAAGGCCCCGTCCGAATTGAGAACGGGGTTCACCGCCGCGTACAGGGTCATGGGGCTGATTTCGCCCGTCAGCAGCCCGTCGTACAGCCGCTCCGCGTCCCTTAGGCTTTTGGTGATGCTGTTGTATATCACGGCGGAATAGATGTCTTCAAAGAAATAGCTGCTCATCATCACCATCACCGCCGCCAGCGCGAAAATGACCAGCAGCGTCAGCGTCAGCAGCCGGACGAAGGAGGAGGAAAACCTATGCATCCTCCTGCACCTCCACCTTGTAGCCTACGCCGTACACGGAGCGCAGCATGATATCCGTGTTTTCCGGCAGCTTTTTGCGGATGCGCTTGATGCTGGTGTCCACCACCCGGGGATCGCCGTTGAAATCAAAGCCCCAGATATTGTCCAGCAATTGTTCCCGGGTAAACACCTGCCGGGGATGGCTGGCCATCAGGTGCAATATCTCCACTTCCTTGGGGCTGAGCAGCACGCTTTCCCCGTTCACGTGCACCTCATAGCATTTCAGGTCGATTTCCGTGTTGCCCACCGTCAGCTTGCTCTGGTCGGGGGCGGCCTGCATTTGGTTCATGCGCCGGAAAATCACGGCGATGCGGCTCACGATCTCCCGGGGGGAGAAGGGCTTGACGATATAGTCGTCCGCCCCCAGGGCAAAGCCCAGCAGCTTGTCCACCTCTTCGCCCTTGGCGGTGAGCATAATGATGGGCGTCATGGAAATGGCCCGGATATCGGCGCACACCTGCGTGCCCGAGCGCCCGGGCATCATGATGTCCAGGATCACCAGGTCCGGCCGCATCCGCAGGAAGGCTTCCATCACGTCGTCCCCCCGAAACACGGAATAGACCTCGTAATCTTCCCGGGTCAGATATATTCTCAGCGATTCATGGATGCCGATTTCGTCGTCGGCAATCAGGATCAGCTTTTTTTTATTCATTCCCCATCCCTCCAGTTGAACTTTGGTTCTATTATACCACGCCCCGCCCCCGCCCCGCAAGCGCTGCCACACATTCGCCGCGATTTCGCTTTCAATCAGTGAGGAGTTAGGAATGAGGAGTGAGGAGTTGAAAACTGCGTATCCTGGCGCGAAGCGCCAACTATTAACTCCTCACTCCTAACTCCTCACTCCTAACTGATTGAAAGTGCCCTGCAAAAAAACGCCTCCGGGAACAGAATTGTCCGGGGGCGTTCCAAAGGCTGGGAAGGGGTTACGCTGATTCGTTTTCCGTTTTGGCTTCTTTATTCATCCGCAGGGCCATGACCACGTAATAGATGAGGGCGCACAGTGTCAGGCCCACCCCTGCCCACACCAGATACACATGGAGGGGGAAGCCCAAATGGGTGTTGATCCATTCATGGAAGAAGCAGGAAATCAGGGAACAGACCACCACGGTCTGGGCCAGCTTGCCGATCCACTTGGAATATACCACCACGTTTCTGCGGTACAGCAGGATGCCGCCCACGACCAGCACGCCTTCCTTGAGAAACAGGATGGCCACCGCCGCCCAGGGAACGATGCCCTTGATGGCCAGCGACAGCATCACGCTGATGGACATGACCTTGTCCGCCAGGGGGTCCATGAGCTTGCCGAAATTGGTGATCAGGTTAAAACGCCGGGCGATATAACCGTCGGCCAGGTCGGTCAGGCTGGCTGCCACGAACACGATCAGCGCGGGGTAAAAACGGTCGTCCAGTATGAAATACCAATACACGGGGATCAGCAGAAAGCGGATCATGGTCAGCGCATTGGGCACATTCCAGATATTTTCCTTTTCCTTGGGCACAGCGGGGTCAACTCCTGACGGTGTATCATTTGGAAATGGAAGAAGAATCCTCCCTTACCAGCGCTCATTATAGCATCATCCCCCGCATTTTTCAATCCTGCTTCTCCCGCTTTACACCCGGAAAAAACTCTGGTAAAATAAAGCTGAATTGGAAACAGCGGAGGCAAAGGAATGACCATCGAGGAACGGAAACAGGAAACGGCGCGGCTGGCCCGGAAACAGATGGAGGGCTGCCTGCATTATACCATATTGCCCGCCGGGATGCTGGCGGGATTGGATACCCTGCGGGACTGCATGAAGGACGACGCCATCCGGGCCTGGCAGGGCCATGCGCTGCTCCACGAGATCATGCCCTGCATGGGCCTGGGCCGGGAGGTGCTGGACCCGGTGGCCATGGCGGTGTGCCGGGATATGGAAAGCCCCGCCGTGACCCAGCCCCTGGCGCTGCTGATGCAAAGCGCTGTCCGGGCCTGGGCGGATCAGGTGCTGCCCACGATCAAAACCTTTGCGGAGCGGGAAGAGGAGCTGCCCCCCTGCCTGTGCATGAGCCTGGCCGCGCTGATCATGCTCTTTGCCGGGGCCCGGCAGGAGGAGGACGGGCGGTTCACCATTCTCAAAAATGGCGAGAAATGTTATCTCAACGAGGACGAGGAAATCCTTGCTTCCTTCTCCCGCCTGTCCTGCGATATGCCCGCGGAATCCCTGGCCTACGCCGCCCTCAGCGACCGGGCCATCTGGGATACGGACCTGCGGGAGCTTCCCGGCCTGGAGGACTTGATTGCCGATCAACTGCGGGATCTGCAATTGCTGGGCCTCAAGGACGCCCTGGAAAAGAGCTGGAAAAAGCATGTATGAAATAAGCTGGGGGAAACCGCTCTTATAGCCAGACAGCCCGAAGGGATGTCTGGCGCGTTACACGCCATGTGTCATGGTGAAAGGAGCATGGGCAAGCGCAGCGCAGGCCATGCGTAGCAATTCCAAAGAGAGGTTTCCCCCAGGCCCCCTTCCGAGAAAGGCGATTTGGGTAGGTAATGATAGAAAAAACAAAGCTTGGCTCCCCAAGCCTGAGAAAAATAAAAAACCGGTAAGAAAGGACTCTGTTATGCACGTGGTTTTGTACGCCCCGGAAATTCCCCAGAACACGGGCAATATTGCCCGCACCTGCGCCGCCACCCGGACGGGGCTGATTCTGATCGAGCCGCTGGGGTTTCAGCTGGCGGACAAATATATGAAACGGGCGGGGCTGGATTATTTTTCCATGGTGGAAATCCAGGTGCTGCCCTCCTTTGAAGCGCTGATGGAAAAGTATCCCGGGGCGAACTATCATTTTGCTTCCACCAAAGCGCCCCGGGCGTACACCGAGGCCCGGTATGGAGCCGACGATTTTTTGGTGTTCGGCTGTGAAACCAGGGGCCTGCCGGAATCGCTGCTGGAAAGGGTCTATGACCGGTGCGTGCGCATCCCCATGCGCCCCGACGCCCGCTCCCTGAACCTGGCCAACTCCGTGGCCATCGTGGTGTATGAGGCGCTGCGGCAGCAGGGGTTCCCCGGGCTGTCGGCAGAGGGGCAGCTCACCGGCCGGCAGGACGAGGCCGCGCCCTGGATGGATTATTTGTGATTTCGTCTTTGCGGTATAGAATCGGAAAAGCCGTCAGTCAATAAAAGGAGGCGCAGAACATGGATCATCCAAGCTGGCAGGAACGGGAACAGCGCCGGGAATGGGAGCGTCAGGAACGGCGGGAAAAATACAGCCTGG
>CAMOUF010000126.1 GCA_946626395.1 uncultured Clostridia bacterium | reverse complement strand
CCAACTGCCGCAGATAATCCATCACCTGCTTTACGTCCCTCACGCCTCCCGGCGTCTGAATCTCCTGCAAATATGCCATTTCCCATCCTCCCTGAATGAACACTTTAAATCACCAAGTGAGGAGTGAGGAATGAGGAGTTAGGAGTTGAAAATTGTTATTGCGCGAAGCGCAAACTATGAACTCCTCACTCCTAACGCCTCACTCCTAACTGATTTAAAGCTCTCTTTCCTTTTTCTTCACTTCATTGTTCCGCAAAACGCCGGTCTTGGCGGCGCTGAGCATCATAGCGTTCAGGCTGCCGGCTGTTTTGGCCGCCTCCTGAGCCTTCGTCTGAAAGGAGGATTGATTGATTTTCTGCATCTGCTGTTGGGCCTTATTCCATTCCTCCGGGGTAAAGCCCACCGCGGATACCGGCGACAGCACCTTGGGCGCGTTGGGATTGGTGGCCAATTCCTTCACGTTACTTGGCAGCACGGGATGGACCGTCTCTTCCTTTTTCGTTTCCTCCTGCTTTTGCGCTTTCGGGGCAGCGCTGCTTCTTCCTCCCCCGCCCCCACCACCGCCGCTGCCGCCGACAGCGCCCAGCAGGGAGGTCAAAAGCTGGTTCTGATATTTGCGCACCTCCAGGTCAAACTTGGCCTGCTCCAGGGCCAGCTTGGCGTCGAACTGCCAATCATTCATGGCGTCCCGATACCAGCCATATTCCCGGCTGTCCAGGTTCATGAGCAGGTCGGCGCTGTCCCGGAGCTGATTTCCTTCTGCAGTATAGCGCTCCTGGGCCCGCTGTTCCAATTCAGGCACTTTATCGTTCAAAGCCTGCAAATAGCGCTCGTAGGCCTGATAGCCCGCCGTGCCCGCCCAGCTGTTGCCATAGCCCCCGGTGAGGGCGGCGGCCATGCCCACAGTGTCCTCCATGGCCTGGCGGCCATTGCGCAGATACTGGTCCCGATACTGGCGGTACAGCGGGTCCCGCTCCGCCTGATAGGAAAAGGGCTGTCGATTCATGATCCGGTCGTACAGGTCGGCGATCTGGGTTTCATACCGGCTCTGGTACGCCCCCGGCTTTTTCCCTCGCAGCTCCGCGCTCAAATAGCTTTTCGCCTGGGTGACCGTGGGGCTGATGTAATAATTCACAGTGGCAGCGCCGTATTCCTGGGGCACATAGGTGACCGTGCGGCCCGCGCCGCCCAGCAAATTCGTCAATACAGACATTGGATCTCCTCCTTTCTCACGTTCCCGCGCCGATGCCGCCGTCGCTCCCGGCCGACAGCACCCGCGCCATGCCGTACAGCTCCATATTCCCTTCGCCCTCCAGCCGTACCCGCATACTTTCGCAGCGCCGGGGCACGATGGGCAAAAGATACAGGCCCGTCCTTCCCGTGCCCTGAAGGGTGCCCCGGGGCAGCCACAGCCCGTCGCCGTCGTACTGGACCAGCGCCCGGCATACCGCCCCCCGCCCCAGCTTCATCCGAAACAGGAACCGCTGCATATACTGCTTTTCCGGATAAGCATAGCCCATAGGCGGCGTTTCCGCGTACCAGGTGATTTCCCCGCTTTCCGGTTCCCCCGCTTCTCCGTTCAGGGCATAGAGCATGCCGTTTTGGCACAGCATATACATTTCCCCGTTCAGCGCCGCGAAGGCCAGGGCGCGGGCGTCGTCCTGGCGATGCCAAAGCATTCTTTGGGTGTCCAGCACATACAGGCTCCATCCCCCGCCCGCTTCCCGGACGGACAGATAATACAGCCCGTTTATCGCGCCTGCCGCGCCGCCTGTCCATGGGCCCTGGCCCAGGGCCTGGCTGACGCATTCCGGCAGGCTTTCAAACCGCTGCACGCCATGCGCCCCCAGATAATACATCAGCCCGTTGTATACCGTCAGCGTGGCGGCGCAGCCCAAAAGCACGCCGTCGCATTGGGTGGTTTGCAACTGGAAATTGGCGGGATAATCGCCGTATACCCGATGCAGGCAGTTTTCCTTGAAAAAGCAGGGGTTGCCCCGGTGTACCGCCGCCCCGGTAAAGGGCCCGTCGGAGCCCACATGGACCAGATAGCTGTCCTGGCTGGTGCCGCTGTATTTGCGCCAGTTGGTAAAGTCCCCCAAGGCGCAGGCGTAAATCTGGTTCACCGTTGCCCCGTCCTGATCGCCGTGGCGGCAGCCCCACAGGCGGTTATTGCATTCCACGATATAATCCATCCGGGGCGCTTTCCGGTCCGCCCGGACAGCGCCTTCCGTCTGGACAACGTTTTCATCCAGCGTTCCCGGGATGACAATGAAGTTTTCCCCCAGGGCCTGAATGATGTGGGTTTCATTCAAGGCTTCCAGCTGCTTTTTTACCGTTTCATTTTCGCCAGTGTAGCATACGCCGCTGAGCGTCACGCCGTCCCGGAGCTTCAGCCCCGCGCCAATCCCCGGCGCAGACACGCGGATATATACATCGGTCACGCTGGTCCATTCCCCGTTCCAGCGATACAGCGTCCTATCTCCCTCCCGGGTGTCCAGCCAGTATGCGCCCGCTTGGGGTTCCCGGGGCAGCTCATCGCCCACCGTCATGTCTTCCCGTTCATATTCCGCGCCGTCCTGGCCGCACAGGGAAAAGCGCACTGCCTGGCCCGCCGCCGTTTCATACAGCCGGTTCACACTGCCGTATTCCTCTGGATTGGCCGTGTTCCAATACACGCCGTCGGGAAAGACCAAGAGATAAGCGCCCATGGAAATCAGCTGCTTGGGCAGCATATCCTCTTCCAGCGACAGATTGCTGATAGGCGTGGGTTTCCCGTCATAATACAGCGCAGGTCCGTCGATCCAGGCCAGCTTTTCCGCGGCCAGCAGGCCCAGGGGCCGCTCCAGTTCCGCCACAACGCCCCGCTTTTTCCGGCTGCACAGCAAGGGCCAATTTTCCCCGGTCATATTGCCCATAGCGGAAAAGCTGCCGTTCCCTGTCCGGGGACGCCGGTCCAGGCCAGAAAATTCCTCCGTCCACACCTGCCGGGAGGCGGTGGGATTCAGCATGGGATATTCCATCCGTCTCCTCCTCCCTTAAAAGCGCAGCGCCGCCTTGCCGCTCAGCGGCGCGTGTTCCCGGTGATACGCCCGTGCGAACTGGCCCCAGGCGTTGGTGAACAGCAAAAGGCTGTTGTTGTATTTGTCGTATTCCAGGTTGTTCAGATCGATCTGCATTTCCAGGTAATACAGATAGATATCGTCATAGGGTTCCCGGGCCAGCAAAACCGTGTCCGGCGGCGTTTCCTGGGTATATGCGGAAAACGCCCGGGGCGTTTCCTCCCCCGGCGCGTGAGCGGACAGGATTTCCTTGAACACCCGTCTGTCCAGATGGCTGAGCCATTCGATCTTCTGGGCCCGGCTCACCTGGTTGGGCTTCAATTCATCCGCCTGAAAAATCGCCTTTTCCAGCGTCATAGGCGCTCGTCCTTTCTTTTTTAAAAATACTATATGTTACTAAGGGGGAACGCTGGGGCTGTTCGCCCCAGACCCCAACCAGGGGGTTGAACCCCCTGGACCCACATTTGGCGAAATAACGTTATTGAGATAAGCAAACAATTTCCGCCTGATGCGTTGGAATTACGAAAAGTTAGAGGGCTTCTGGCCCCAGAAAGCCCGGGAGAATCCCAGGGGGAGAGTAGACTTTACGCTGCGGATCCTTTCCTGGCTTTCGCGGGATGTTTTGCATCCGGGGCGTACGAGCGACACACGGCGCGTG
>CAMOUF010000125.1 GCA_946626395.1 uncultured Clostridia bacterium | reverse complement strand
GCCGTCAGGGGGGCCAGGGACAAAAGCGGCGCTTTGCGGAAATACTTATAGGCCATGGCCCCGAACAGGGCAGGCACCACGTTGGCAAAGGCCGGGGCCAGGGTGGGGCTTTGCAGCACGGGCTGCAGGGGCAAAAGCAGCAGCACCCCCAGGGCCAGCACCAGGATGGTGACCAGGGAGGAGGTGGCGATGGACAGGGCGGAGATCACCTCGTTTTCCGCCGTGCCGGATTTGGCGTCCACCAGCTCCTTGGCGTTCATGGCGCAGGGGATTTTCATGTTGATCAGGTTGCCGGTGATAAAGGCCAGGTAGCTGCCCCCCGCCCCCAGCATGGGGGTATAGACCAGAAATTCTACCACGCTGCTCACCGTCCACACCAGTCCCACGGACAGAAAGCCCCGGGCCACCGCCCCCAGGTCCGGCATGGCCCCCAGCAGCGCGCCGATCAAAAAGGGCGCGCCCACCAGCAGAATCAATGTGATCGCCGATACCGCCCGGCCCCACCGATGGGTGTTTTTCATATAGGAAGCGTAATATTCTTCACGGTTCATTTTCTTTCCCTCCGTACTTTAATGGCCGATGAGCACGGCGGCCAGCATCCCCAGCAGCATGCTGCCTGCGATGGAGAAATTATCCAGCCAGGCCATGCCCTTTTTCTCGGAGAAATAGGTGAATGCCGCCATGGCCAGCGCCGCTACCGCCGCCACGGCCAGGGGCGTCCAGGAGCCGGAAAAGGTAAACGTCCCGTTTCCGGACACAAAGCCCCCAACGTAGCTTCCGATGTAGGCGCTGACCATGCCGATGAACATGGCGGTCATGGCCCGGTCCCCAAAGCCGCCGGAGGATTTGCCTTCCTTGGCGCCGCTCTTTTGCAGCTTATCCAGGTATTTTTTATTGAACAGGGCGGACAGGATCATGCCCCACATGATGCACACGCTCATGAGCAGGGCGATGGTGGAAAAGGCCTGAACGGTCATATTGCCGGAGCCCAGGCTGACGCCCAATTGCTCCGCCGCCGCGTCGGCCACCTGGGTTTCATAATGCAGCGCGCCGATGACGGACAGACGCAGCCAGGGCCAGGGCACACCCAGGCTGCCGCTCAGGGCCAGCACCCCCAGCAGAATGCCCACGCTGGGCAGCACGGAAAAGGTGGCGCTGGCGGTAATGGCCCGCTTCATCCGGGTGGTATCCATGCCCAGGGCCTTCCCGGCCCGCCAGGCCCGCACCATAAAAATCACGCAAAACACGGCGATTAGGGCCACGATGCCCCCGCAGATCAGATACATCCCGCCGCTGTTGAGTTGGCTCAGTACAGTCATATGTTTTTCCTCCCCTACGGTATCGCTCCTGAAAGAACGTACCGATATTATAGCATTGCGGAAAGGAAAAGGCAATTGCCCCCGGGGAGCGGTATCACGCGGCGATTCAGCTGAAAAAAGTTCCAAGTTTTAAGTTCCAAGCAAAATTGTTTTTTCCATATTGGCAAGCTGGCTGCGAATAACAAAATCGGCTTGGAACTTAGAACTTTGAACTTTGAACTTAGGTAAAGAATGATCAATTCAAAAGAACTTATAAAAATGCATTAAAGGAAACGAACAAATGGTAGGGGCGGATATCATCCGCCCGTTAAAGTGGGTATTACAATTGTTGGAAAACAAAGTACATGAAATGATAATCGCAGGCGGGCGGATAATATCCGCCCCTACCTTTTTTCCAGCAAATGTATAGATATTTATAATTTTGAATTAATCAGTATCTACTTAGAACTTGGCACAGCACTGGCTGTAACGGAACCAACGGCGAAACGGACACGGAAAAAATAATAGTTGCATGATCTGGTCGAAGCATGTATAATAACTACAAATACGCATCATCAAGATGCAAAATGATGAAAAAAAGGGGGAAATTCAATGCTGGGTATCAACATGGACGACGTTCTTACCACATTGGGTTTGCTGCAAAATCACTTGATCGCCATCGGCGTTTGCCTGCTTCTGGCCATCATTGTGACCATTGCGGCGGTCAAAATCAAGAAGCCTGCCCGGGGCCTGGTGCGCGGCACCGCCTGGGTCGCCTTTGTGCTGGCGCTGGTGCTGGTGGTCAATATGATCCTCACCGGCCCCATGTACAGCATGGTCAGCATGGTGTTCAAGAAGAGCGGGGACATCAGCGAAGAAAGCATCAAGACCGCCCAGGAGCTGTGCGAGGATATTGCCGACGAAGGCTTTGTGCTGCTCAAGAACGACGGCCTGCTGCCCCTGGAAAAGAACGCCAAGGTGAACACCTTCGGCTGGTCCGCCACCAATCCTGTTTACGGCGGCACCGGCTCCGGCTCCCTGTCCGGGCTGTATGAAACCGTCAGCCTCTTAAAGGGCCTTGAAAACGCGGGCATCCAGTCCAACGCCGATCTGGTGAAATTTTATACCGACTGGCGTTCCTCCCGCCCCAACATCGGCATGATGGGCCAGGACTGGACAGTGCCCGAGCGCAGCGCGGAAGACTATGACGCTGCCGGGATCATCGACAATGCCAAGAGCTATTCCGATACCGCGATCATCGTCATCGCCCGCTCCGGCGGCGAAGGCGCCGACCTGCCCACCAGCCTGGACCCCGCCGTTCCCGCCACCTTTGTGGACGATGGCAGCGGCAGCATGTTCAGCGCGCGGGGCATGCGCTACAGCGAATATCCCGAGGACCTGGACGCCTCCAAGCATTATCTGGAACTGACCACCCGCGAAACCGCCATGGTGGAAAAGGTCACCGCCGCCTTTGATAAGGTCATCGTGGTGATCAACGCCTCCAACGCCATGGAACTGGGCTGGGTCAACGAATATCCCAGCATCAAGGCCGTGATCCTGGCCCCCGGCCCCGGCCAGACCGGCTTCAACGCCCTGGGCAATATCTTAGTGGGCAAGGTCAATCCCTCCGGCCGCACCATCGACACCTTCGTGGCCGACCTGACCGCTTCCCCCAGCTTTAACAACATCGGCGAATTCGTGTACACCAACGCCGACGACGTGTCCCCCGAAGTGGCTGGCTGGGGCGGCCCGCCCAGCAAGGTGACCCCCAACTTTGTGGACTACGTGGAAGGCATCTACGTGGGTTACCGCTGGTATGAAACCGCCGCCGCGGAAGGCAAGATCGACTATGACGCTTCCGTTGTCTATCCCTTCGGCTACGGTCTTTCCTACACCACCTTTGAGCAGAAGATGGGCGACATCGCCGAAGCCAACGGCGCCCTGTCCTTCGACGTGACCGTGACCAACACCGGCTCCGTAGCCGGCAAGGACGTTGTGGAAGTGTACTACAATCCGCCTTATGTGAACGGCGGCATTGAAAAGTCCACCGCCAACCTGGTGGCCTTCGCCAAGACTGGCCTGATCGAGCCCGGCAAGAGCGAAACCGTCAAGATTTCCTTCAAGGCGGAGGATATGGCTTCCTTCGATTACAAGACCGCCAAGGCCTATGTGCTGGACGCTGGCGACTATGTGATCTCCATCAATAAGGACGCTCACAACATCATCGATTCCAAGACCTATACCGTGGCCAATGCCATCACCTACGGCGAAAACAACAAGCGCGAAAGCGACCAGACCGCCGCCGTGGCCCGGTTCGATTTTGCCCAGGGCAACGTGACCTATCTGTCCCGCGCCGACGGCTTTGCCAACTATGACCAGGCCGTGGCCGCGCCCGCCGATTACACCATGACCGACGCCATCAAGGATGGCTTCTACAACCATAAGACCTACGATCCCACCAAGTTCAACAACCCTGACGACAAGATGCCCACCACCGGCGCCAAGAACGGCCTGACCCTTTCCGCCCTGCGCGGCAAGGCTTACGACGATCCCCAGTGGGAGAAGCTGCTGGATCAGCTGAGCATCGACGATATGGTGAACCTGATCGGCACCGGCGGCTATCAGAGCGTGGCGGTCAATTCCGTGGGCAAGACCCAGCAGATCGACTGCGACGGCCCCGCCTCCATCAACAACAACTTCACCGGCAAGGCCTCCATCGGCTTCCCCGCGGGCGTCGTGATCGCCTCCACCTGGGGCACCGACCTGGCCAAGAGCTTCGGCCGCTCCATCGGCCAGATGGCGGATGAAATGGACGT
>CAMOUF010000124.1 GCA_946626395.1 uncultured Clostridia bacterium | reverse complement strand
CTGCCTGCAGGGAGAACAGAGAAGCATGCAGGCCCTATTGTCCTTTGAGGGGGTCAGGCAGACCTGCTATGTGTATGTCAACGGCAGCCTGGCGGGATATCACGAAAATGGGGTGGGCCTTTTCGGGTTCGACCTGACGCCTTTCCTGCGTCCCGATGGGAAAAATGTGATCGCCATTGCCACGGACAATACCGCCACCCGCAATATTCCCTTCTGCATTGCGGAAACGCCCAATCATCCCCTGGCAACGCCGGGGAGCTTCCTCCAGGCCCAGGACGAGGAGGTGCCGGATACCGCGGCAGGGGTGGGCTTTGAATGGAACTGCAATGATTTTAACCCCACCATGGGCGGGCTTTCCCAACCGGTGAGGCTGCACCTCAAAAAGAATATTTACCTGACCTTGCCCCTCTACGCCAACCTGCGCACCCATGGCTCCTATGTGTGGGCGGAAAACTTTGATCTGGCTGCCGGGGCGGCGGATATCTGCGTGGAAGCGGAAGCGAAGAATGTGTCCAGGCAGTCCGCGTCCGTTTCCGTTCAGGTGGAAATCGCAGATGCCCAGGGGAGAGGAATCGCTTCTTTTTCCTCCCTGGAAGAAACCCTTTCTCCCGCCCCTCAGGAAGCGCCCTGCCTGACCCTGGTGCCCCGGGACGCTTACCGTTTCGACGGGGAAACCAAACGCTTTTTCCCGACCCCGGAGGAGGAAGCAGCGCCCACGGATTACCAGTCTTACCATACGCAAACCCTGTCCTGCCGGGGACGGGTATCGGGCTTACAGTTCTGGGAGCCTGCCTGTCCCGCCCTGTATACGGTGAAGATCAGCCTGTATGCCGACGGGCAGAAAATGGATGAGGAAGAAATCCTCACCGGCTTCCGGCAGACGGCCTATGACCCGGAGCAAGGGGTGCTGCTGAACGGCCATCCCGTGTTCCTGCGGGGCTACGCCCAGCGGGCTACCAATGAATGGGCGGCCAGCGGCATCGTTCCACAATGGCTCCATGACCAGGATGCCCTTTGGATTCGGGAAAGCAACGCCAATCATATCCGCTTCATGCATGTGGCGGGCAGCCCGGCGGACGTGCGCGCCTTTGACCGGTGCGGCGTGACCTGCACCCAGCCTGCGGGAGACAAAGAAAAAGAAGTCTTTGGCAGGCAGTGGGACCAGCGGGTGGAGCTGATGCGGGACGTCATTTTGGCTTATCGCAATCACCCCGCCATTCTGTTCTGGGAGGCGGGAAACAATGCCATTTCCGCCGGGCATATGCGGGAAATGCGCCTGCTCAAGCAGGCCCTGGACCCCCATGGCGGGCGCTGGATGGGCTGCCGCACCCTGAACACGGAGGACACCGTGGGGGAGAGCGAATATGTGGGCACCATGCTCAACCGCCATGCCGCCCGGTTTACTTCGCTGCACGGCCCCATCACGGAAACAGAATACCTGCGGGAGGAAGCGCCCCGCCGGGTATGGGACGATTTCACCCCGCCGGACTTTGACTATAAAAACCGCTATCTGGGCAAGGGCGGCAAAAAGCAGAAGGGTCTGGATTTCTATGATCTCACCAGCGAGGATCTGGCCCTGGCCGCTGCCCGGGGATACAGCGAGTTTTTCCACGACCGCATGGGCGGCGGCTCCGGGAAAAACTATTACAGTGCCTGCGCCGCCCTGTGCTGGACGGATTCGGCCCAGCATGGCCGCCAGTCCTTTTCGGAAAACGGGCGCATGAGCGGGCGGGTGGACGCCATCCGGGTGAAGAAACAGAATTTCGATGTGTTCCGGGTGCTGCACAGCGCTTCTCCCGCCCTGAAAATTCTGGGCCATTGGAATTATCCGCCCCTAAAGGAAGACACCTATTGGTATGAGGAAAAGCGGTTCAACGGGCAGTATTGGGAAGGAACAGGAAAGAGAATCCAGCGCGACCCCCTGCATAAAACCGTTTATGTGATCGCCAGTTATCCCATCGCCAAAGTGAAGCTGCTGGTGAACGGGAAACCCATGGGGGAATGTGACAAGCCGGACGGTACCTTTGCCTTCTCCTTCCCCGGAGTGGATATTACAAAGGCCGGGGCTGTGGAGGCCGTGGGCTTCGGCCTGGACGGGCGGGAGCTGGCCCGGGACAGGATCGAAACAGCCGGCCCCGCCGCGGCCCTGCGCCTGACGTCCCACACCGCCCCGGGGGGCCTGCGGGCGGACGGCGCGGATATCGCCTATGTGGATGTGGAGGTCGTGGACGCGAAAGGCATGGTCTTGCCCCTGTGCGATGCGCGGATCGATTTTTCCCTGTCCGGAAACGCCGTTTTCCTGGGCGGCTACAACAGCGGCAGATTTGAGGGAAACGGACGGCACGACAATGTGATCCATCGATCCTTCGTGTTTGCGGAGTGCGGGAAAAACCGGGTGATGCTCCGGGCGGGCAGCGCCCCGGGCAAGCTGGTTTTGACCGCGAAAGCGGCGGGCATCCCGATGGCGGAAACGGAAATCAGGATGACGGCTGCGGGTCAGCGGCCTTTATCCTCGGCGGCGCTCCTTCGCGCGCCAGTTTTTCCCCAGGATATACCGGGCCATGAGCAGGATTTCATTCCTTCCGTGGCGGCCCTGGACCAGAGAAAGTATGTGCCGGAAACGGAAAACTACTGCAAGATCATGGTCAACGGCCAGGAGCCGGATTTCCGGGGCGTCCGGGCGATGAACAAAAACGGCAGCATCTGGGGCAATGTGCTGTGCATTCTGGAACGAATAAAAAGCATGGCCCCTGACCGGATGGACTGGGCCTGGGTCCCTGAGGAAGGGCGGCTGTGGCTCCTTTCCGGGGGCCATCGGGTGGAGGCCCAGGTGGGCGTGACCCATTTGCTGGTGGACGGAAAAGAAAACCTGATGGACGGCCAGCCCTATGTGACGAAGGAAGGGGTGCTGGTGATGGAGGTGAACGCCATCGCCGCCTATGTGGAAGGGGCGTCCGTTCAGTACGACGATAAGATCGGCGCCCTCAGAATTACCCTGGAATGAAGGAGACGGCTTCATTTCTGCAAATCATTGACAGCAGGAAATGGAAACTTTATAATATATGAAAAACCTGCCTTTTGGAAACGCTTGCAAGGAGGGGTGTATGATGCTCAGGAAAATACTCGTTACGCTTGCTGCCGCCGCGCTCATTCTGGCTGCGCTGTGCTGCGCCGCCTCGGGAGAAGTTTCTTTTTCAGCGAACACCGAACGGGAGCTTGGCAAGCTGGTGAACGGTCCTGTTTATCTGCCTGCGGGCTTATTACGGAACGCTTTTGCCTATTCCGTTTCGCTGGCTGATGATACGCCCATTCAGTCCGCCACCCTGGAATGGATTTCCGGGGACGAAGCCATGAAGGATTATTTCTATTTGTGGCAAAACAGCATGGGCGGATATTTGATCCAGCTGGACGACAACTGGACCAAGACGGGCACGGTGGGCTACCGGCTGACCGTGAACACGGAAAACGGCTCGATCGTGCGCGACCTGGTCATTGATGTTCTGCCGCTGGAGTATACGGAATCGCCTGTGGTGATGAAAACCACGGTGGCGGCGCAAAAAGGGGCAGAGCTGGACCTGAACGAACAGGGAATCCTGTATAACCCCGATGGCTTTGAAGAAGCCTATCTGGTGGAACGGGTGAATGAAGGCTCGGGTTTTTATTCCGCTTATCACGAATACAAGGATGAGGATGGACAGCGCTATTCCGTCGATATGGTCAACGGGCATACGGTTTTTCATTCGGATGAGGTAATGACTTTCGGCGGCGTCGCCCATGTTCGGGCAGGCGTCAATTTGATTGCCAGGTTCAATTTTGAAATCCAGGTAACGGAAACGGGCACTGCCACGCCTTCCCTCCAGCTTTCTTCCAGAACCAGGAACTTTATCAGGCAGCTGGAAACAGGCCCGATCTATTTGCCTATCGGCGATTTTGAAAATAACGTGTTCTATGAAATCACGCTGAACAACAATCAAGCGGCGGACACCGTAACGGTGGAATGGCTGGACGGCGAACCGCTGCTCAAAAATATGTTTGTCCTTGAGCAGCACGGGGGATGGTACATGGGCTTTGCGCCTTCCTTTGGCGGCGCGGGCACAGCGGCCTTCCGGCTCACTGCCTCCTCCGGCGAGGATTCTGTGTCTCGGGAGTTCACCGTCACCGTTTCCCAGGCCGATCCTTCCATTGTGCCCACCCAGGCAAAAACCGTGCTGGACGCGGAAGTGAACGTGCCTGTTGATCTGATGACGGCGGGCATTATGCTCAACCCCCAGCACTATCAGGAATCCTATCGGATGATGGCCGATAACCGCTGGACCTACAGCCATGATTATCAGGACGCGGACGGCGAGCGCTTCACCTTTGGTTCTGCCGGGACGACTGCCTACAGCTTTACCGCGGGAGAAGCGGGCACCTATCCCGCATTGATCCGCGCGAACCTTGGCATCAATCTGCTGGCTGATTTTTATTTCGATATCGTGGCGGTGGATACCGGAAAGCTGCCTGCCGGAGAACCGCTGTTTTCCGGGACGGAAGACTATATCCGTTCGATTGAAAATGGCCCTGTTTATGTGACTGATCCTAATTACTTGAGCGCGGGAAGCACGCTCATGGCCATGGAGGGCCATTTAGAGTCGGATTCTGTTACGGTGGAGTTTTTGGAAGGGGAAGAACAGCTCAGGGATATTTTCTTTATCGGGACTTCAAATAATCAGTATTTCATGGGGTTCAAGGCGGTTCCTGCTGCCGGCACTGCCACGTTCCGCCTGACCATCGTATCCGGTGAGCTTATGTCTGTGCGGGATTTTACCATAACCGCAACGGAACCGGATTATTCCCAGGCGGCCCAGCTGGTTTTGCCGAGCGTGACGGTTCAGCAGTATCAGAAGGTCAACCTGAACGAGCTGGGCGTTTTGAATAATCCTGCCGGGTCTATGGAACGGTATGGCATTACAGTAAACGAATTGGTTTATTTCAATCATTCCGCGGATGCAGACGATGGGTTGGGTTTCAAGCTCGAGCTGGTTAACGGAAATCGGGTATTTACCCCCCTGGAGCCGGGCACCTATACGGGCTATGTCCAGGCCAGATTCGGCGTAAATATGGCGAAGAATTATTATTTTGACATCGTGGTGGAGGAGGCGGATGAACCCATCGCTGCGCTGGCCTTTTCTCCGTTCTTCCAATACAATCTGCAAACGATTGAACAAGGGCCGACTTATCTGCCTTTCGGTGAATTCAGCGGCACAGCGTACAGGTTCCCGATTGAGCTGGAAAACAGCGCGGCCATTGATTCCGCTTCTGTGGAATGGGTCTCCGGAGAAGAAGCGCTGAAGCACCTGTTCTATACTTCCTACAACAGTACCTGGAATGAATGGTCGCTGTGCTTCAACAACGTCTATGGCGGCACCGGCACGGCCGCTTTCCGGATCAGCGCCACATCCGGCAATGAAATGGCTTCGCAGGTGTTCAGCGTGACCGTGACGGAAATGGATGCTTCCGCAACGCCCGCGCAGCTGAAAACTGCGGTGGAAGCCCAAGTGGGTCAGACCATCGTCCTCCAGCAGTCCGGCATCATCAGCAATCCCGCTGGACTGGAAGAAACGTATATGGTGGCTGGGAATAATAATTCGTATTCTTCCGCCCATGATTATGAGGATGAGGACGGTATGCGCTATACCCTGAGTGCATGGAGCGGTTTGCAATCCTTCACTGCGCAAGAAGCGGGCACTTACAAGGCCATCATTCAACTCAAACCCAGTTATAACCTGACTAAGACTTATTTCTTGGATATCGTTGTGACGGATACAACAGCTGAAACGGCGGAACTTGTGCTGGCTGCTTCCGGCTATGGCGCGAACCGGACGCTGGTGTGCGACGGCGCGGAGGAATGGGTTTCTTCCGACGAATCTGTGGCCGGGGTCAGCAACAGCCTGATTTACAGCGTCAATCCGGGCCAGGCTGTGGTGGAAGCCCAGGACGGCAGCGGCCATACGCTGCTGCGGGTGAATGTGACGGTGCGGGAGATGGCCACGCTGACCCTGCCCGCGGGTCTGAAGGAGCTGGCAGCCGAAGCCCTGTCCGGCACGGCGGCTGAAAGGATCATCCTGCCCGATACAGTGACCTCCGTTGCCCCCGACGCCTTCGCGGGATGCAGCCGTCTGCGTGTTTTGTATATCCCCGCCCAGGCGCTGCCTGCCCACCTGACCCTGAACGGACAGACCGTGGTGTATACAATCGAAGGGCCCCTTCCCAGCGGCGCGGATTATCCCGTGGAAGTCATGTATATTCGGTAAACCTGTCGTTTCAAAAATCTTTCAGATAAAAATGGACGGAAGTGATGGAAAACCGCTTCCACCGGAAAGAGGGAATGAGAATGAACAAGGTGTATATCTGTTATCCCCAGGGCAAGCACAAGGCCCTGACCATGAGCTACGACGACGGCCGCACCTATGACCGTCAGCTTGTGGAAATCTTTAACAAGTACGGCATCAAGGGCACCTTCCACCTGAACAGCGGGTTTTTGGGCGATGAAAGGCACATTGCCCCCGAGGAAGTAAAGACGCTGTATGTGGGCCACGAGGTCAGCTGCCATACGGTCACCCATCCCACCATCGCCCGCTGCCCCCTGCCGGAGGTGGCCCAGGAGGTGCTGGATGACCGGCGCGCCCTGGAAGCGCTGTGCGGCTATCCGGTGAGGGGCCTGAGCTATCCCAACGGGTCCCTGAGCAAAGAGATCGAAGCTCTGCTGCCCGCCTGCGGTATCCGGTATTCCCGGGTGGTGGGCTCCTCCGATTCCTTCGCCCTGCCGGAAAATCCCCTGCGCTGGCAGGCCACCTGTCATCATAACCACCGACTGATGGAGCTGGGCGAGCAATTCCTGGGCCTGTTCAAAAAGCAGTATCTGTATCTGATGTACGTGTGGGGCCACAGCTATGAATTCAATGATAAGGACAATTGGGATCTCATCGAGGGCTTCTGCAAAATGATGGGCGGCAAGGAGGATATCTGGTACTGCACCAATATCCAGTTCATCGACTATATGGAGGACGCCAAGCGATTGCAGTTCGCCGCCGACAATTCCTTCGTCCGCAACCCCAACGCCCAGGATATCTGGATTTCCGTCAACGACAGTGAACCCATCGTTCTTCCTGCGGGAGAATTGGTCTTGCTGAATGGGTGATGACAAAAACACTTTAAGCGAATAGGCAATAGGCATTAGGCAATAGAAAGAGAGCTCAGAGTGAAGAGTGAAGAGTTCAGATATTTTTGCCGTTCCAAGTCTGGATGCGTTGTTTGCGTCCGTCT
>CAMOUF010000123.1 GCA_946626395.1 uncultured Clostridia bacterium | reverse complement strand
TGTATGTGAAGATGGGCAGAACGGAGGAAGCCCGGCAGCTGATCACGGAGTTTTTCAAAAAGACGTCTGTCACCCTGATCGTCTGCTATCTCGGATTCCTGATCTTCGGCGTGTCTCTGTTTGTGCCGGTTGTGAGCGGGTGGACCCCGCTGCCCCGCTGGGCCTGTGTGTTCAATATCCTGCCGCTGATGCTGGTGCTGATGCCGACACGGGTGGGCGGCTCAGGCAACTGGGCCGGGGCGATCATGTTCCTGGGACTTATCTTTCTTCTGTGATGATCGAAGCGTTTGGAGGATACGGCCCCACAAACCTTTGCATTAAGCAAAAAAAGAAGGCGCCTCTCCGAAAGGGGAAGCGCCGCAGTTTTTTATCGCTTATCCTTGTCGATCAATTCCAGAGCCAAAGTGGACAGAACCGCAAAGAACACAATGAACACGCCCAGCATGAGCCAATTGTTGATGATGTTTTCTTCGCTGCGCTCATAGTCTGCCTTCCAGGCAGCCTGGGCCGTTTTCTTCTCCACGATGGTTTTCACGTTTTCTTCCCCTACCAGGTCCATCAGCTCGCCCACGGTGGTCTTTACGGTAAAGGCTTGATCCCGGCGCTGCTGAAGCGCCTCGTTGTTTTTCACGAAATCCACGATGTCGCCCAAGGGGACAGACGGGTTCAGGGGCTGATCCGCCGTGATGCTGACGATATCCTCCACATGCAGGGCGTCCAGCACCTGCCCCAGAGTGAGGGTGGCGCCTACGCTCATATCCAACACCGGCTGCATATCCTCCGAGGCGACCAAATCAGCCAGCAGGCTGTCCAGGGTGACCGGTTTGCCGGTCAGCTCCACAGGCAGGATGGTTTTCTTCCGCATTTCTTCCAGGCCCTTTGTGTTCTGGAGCCATTCCACCACGGACCGAACGCTGACTTCATGGGTGATTTCCTGTTCCCGCAAATGCAGGGTTTCTTCGGCGCTGCTTAAAATGTCCGCGGCTTCTCCTACGGTATAGGATTTCATGATTTCCATATCCCGCTTTTTCTCTACCACCGGGCTGTCCATCAAATCCATGATCTGGCCCAGCGTGACTGTTCCGCCCACCTGGGTGTCCCGCATCCCGGCAAGAGTGTTCCAGGCCGTTACCATGGGCAGCTCATTGTAGCCGGATTGGGAGGCCAGGGCCTTGATGCCGTAATTGGAGATGGTGAAGTTGGACAGCTTCTGGCTCCAGACGGGCAGCGGAATGATGCCGCCGGAAAACACCAATTGGAAAATCAGCACGAAGGGCATCACTGTCATGGCCCCGGTGGTGGTGTGGGAAATGCTGGAGAGGAACAGGCTCATCATATCCGAGGCATAGGTGATCAGCAGCATGGTAATGCCGATATCCAGCATCATCCAGGGCGTCATGAAGCCTTTAGCCGGAATCTGGACGCCCATCATTTTGAGCACGTAAACGCTCAGCCCTGTCTGCAGCAGGCACAGGAACAGCTGATAGATCATATGCGCGGCCACATAAGAGGTAACGTGCATGCCGGAGCGGTGCTCCCGCTTGATGATGGGGCGCTCCCGGCATACGGCCTGGATGGAATTGAAGCAGCCGTTCCAGATGGCCACGCAGGTCAGGGCAAAGCCGCCGATCAGGCTGCCTTCCATGTTGATGAAAAACCGTTTGCGGATCACCATGCCCACCAGCGCGGCGATGATGGCCGCCATGGGCAGCACCTTCCAGTCGTTTTCATTGATGAAAAACCGAAGCTGTTTGCCCAGATAAATCTTGATCTGGCTGAAACGGCCTTTGTGGCGGATGCGCCGCACGTGGGTTTTATTGTTCACATTCAATTCAGCCATGCTGCACCTCCGCAAATTTCAGGATGAATTCGTCCGCCCGGCCTTCGCCGCCCTCTTCTTCCCGGTTGATGGATTTTACAATTTCCTCCATCTTTTCTTTGCCGAAGAATTCCCGCGCCTGGGGGATGGGGCCGAAATAGGCCAGCCGCCCGGTGCGATTGGCGTCCTTGGCCAGCACGATCACATCATCGAACAGATCGATCACCCGATCCGGAGTGTGGGTGATCACGATGATGATTTTGCCCTGATCGGCGATCTTGCGCAGCTGCATGAACAGCTCCCTGGCCATCACCCCGTCCAGGCCGCTGTCCGGCTCATCCAGAATGAACAGGGAAGGATTGGAAATAAACTCCATGGCGATGGACAGGCGCTTGCGCTGACCGCCGGACAGCTTGCTGACCAGGTTATTTTTCACCGGGGTCAGCCCGAAAATTTTCATCACTTCTTCCACCCGGGCCAGGTGATCCGCTTTGGAAAGGCCCTCGGGCAGGCGCAGGGTGGCGGCGTCCAGCAGGGTGCGGAACACGCTGTCCGACCCCCGCATCAGATCCATCTGCGGCACGAAGCCGATGTCATACTGCATTTCCTTGTAGTTTTTATACATGTTCTGCCCGTTGAGCACCACCTCCGCCTTGGCTTTTTCGTAGCCGTTGACGGCGTTCAGGTAGGTGGTTTTGCCCGCGCCGGAGCCGCCCAGCAGCAGCACCATATGGCCGGGCTGGATATACATATGAATATCCCGGAGCAGATACTTCTTCTTGAAAAATTCCGTGGCCGTGCGTTCTTCCAGATTCACCGTCAGGCCCTGCTCCAGCACGGCGGCCTTGGAATTGGAAAAGAAGACGCTGGCGTCCGTCTTCATTTCGCGGGCGGTCCACTGGGGCTGGAATTTCTTCATCCAGCCCCACAGAATGGCCGTCAGGCCCTCCACAATAATCCATGGCACGATCCACCATTTGCTCTGGCCGTACACCTCGATCAGGCCCAGATAGATGCGGATGATCTGAATCAGCTGAACGATGGTCGCCACCAGTGCCGCGATATCCAGGAAGCCGGTGATCCTGTAAAGCGCTTCTGCGTTGGCTGGCATGTGGGTAACGATATAAAACTCAATGATCTGTTCTGCCAGCAGGAATATGACCTTCGCAAAGACAGCAAAGCCAGCCATTCGGCCTTCCTTTTCCCGCCCGGCCACCTGGCCCACCTTGACGTACTTGACGCAGGGAACCAATGCCCACCAGCCTTTGAGCCCGCCTTTTTTCAGGATGCCCCACAGGCCGATGATCAGCAGCGCCTCGTCCAGCAGGGAAAACAGGCTGTCCGCGGTAGAGTCCAGGAAAATGGTGCTAAGGAAATTGATGAAAAATTTCAAGTAATCCTGTGTTTGCATGCCATGATCTCCTTCTGTTGATGAGATTTGGAGTATGCCAGGTATCAGCCCAAAACAGCTATATTCTGTATCATTCGGTGAGAAAGCCTCTTTTTCCTGCGCTTTCCATATTTTTTTGATAATAGCTCCGTTATCCTTTTCCCACCTGCAGGGAGTTTGATTTGGGAACTTTTTCCATTACATGGAAATTGTAGGGGCTATCAAGCCTCGCTGGGGCCCTCGTCCCGCTCCTCCTGTTCAAGCCCCTTCAAAGCCTCCCTTTGCTCCTTTCCCATCGAGGCCCGTCAACACCGCGCTGTTTTTTTTCTATTATAGAAAGGTAAGCAGAATGAAAGCAATGGTTCAGCCGTCAAAAGAAACACTGAATCACTGACAGTTCCAAGCTCTAAGCTGATTTTGTTTACAAAAATTTGGCGTGCCAATTCCGGGGGACTGTATTGCTTGGAACTTAGATCTTGGAACCAATATCCTGATAAAAAGTCTTCTGTGGGAAGAACAGACACAAAATGAAAATTTATATTGACATTGTGTCATTTTTGTGATAGATTGAATATGATGACACAGTGTCATTTTATTTCTTGGAGGATAGAGGCTGTTCAAGGCCGCAAGCATCCCCTGCCGCTGAGGAAACCGCGGAGCCAAAAAACGGCAAATGCCCGAAAGCAGAATGTGATTCGTGAAAGGGAAAAGGAGAAGGAGTAAGATGAAAAAGATGATGGGCGCAGCCCTGTTTGCCTCTGTGCTGCTGCTTTGTATGCTGTGCGCCTCCGCCCTGGGGGACAGCCTGGTCACCAATGGCGGTGTCAGCCTGGATACCGCGTCGCTGCCCCACAATACGGGGGACGCTTCCGCGCCCAAAGTGTACTTCCTCAGCGATATTTCGCCGGAAGCGTTGGTGAAGGCATATGAAGCCCTGGGGGTCCAGCTGCCCGGCAAGGTGGGCGTGAAAATGTCCACCGGCGAAAGCACCCGCAGCAACTACCTGCGGCCCGAACTCATTGCAGACTTGATCCATCTGGTGAACGGCACCATCGTGGAATGCAACACCGCCTATGGCGGCAGCCGCTCCTCCACCGCCATGCACCGGCAGCAGGCCAAGGACAACGGGCTGCTGGACGTGGCGGAACTGGACATTCTGGACGAAGAGGGTAGCACGGAAATTCCCATTGAGGGCGGCGTCCGCATCCCTGTGGATTATGTGGGCAGCCACTTCGTCCACTATGATTCCTTCCTGGTGCTGACCCACTTCAAGGGCCCCGCCATGGCGGGCTTCGGCGGCGCCATCAAGAACATCTCCATCGGGTTTGGCTCCTCCTCAGGCAAGGTTTGGATCCATTCCGGCGGCACAAAGCTGAGCGGCGGCATCTGGGGCGGCGAGCAGGATTCCTTCCTGGAGGCGATGGCGGACGCGGCCAAGGGCGTGAACGCGTACATGGACGGCAACATCCTCTACATCAGCGTGATGAACCGCCTTTCCGTGGATTGCGATTGCGACAGCAAT
>CAMOUF010000122.1 GCA_946626395.1 uncultured Clostridia bacterium | reverse complement strand
TTCGGGGCTCTCCTCCAGCACCCGGTACATTTCCGCGGCGTTTTCCTTGCGGACCACCTCTTTCACATCGGTGATTTCATAGCGGCCCACCCGGTTGCCAAAGCGGATTTCCATGATGTCGCCTTCCTTGACCTCGGCCCCGGCCTTGCTGACCTTGCCGTTGATGGTCACCCGGCCGCCGTCGCAGGCTTCCTTGGCCACGGTGCGGCGCTTGATGATCCGGGATACCTTTAAATACTTATCCAGACGCAAATTAACGATCTCCTTCTTTGGGTCCAGGGGACATGCGCGCTTACGCAGACAGAAGAAAAAAAGCGCTTTGGCCTGATCCCCTGAACCTGAAAACTTTGAATAACTACAACGAAAGCCGTGCCCGGCAGGCACGGCTTTTATAATCGTCGAATCAGTTCAGGCTGTCCTTGAGGGCCTTGCCGACTTTGAAAGCGGCGGTCTTGCTGGCTTCGATTTCGATGGCTTCGCCGGTGCGGGGGTTGCGGGCGGTGCGGGCGGGGCGTTCCTTGGCTTCAAAGGTGCCAAAGCCAACCAGCTGCACTTTGTCGCCAGCCTTGAGGGTTTCGGTCACAACCTCCACAAAAGCGGACAGGGCCTTTTCGGCGTCCTTCTTGGACAGTTCAGCCTTCTGGGACAGGGCCAGAATCAGTTCAGACTTGTTCATGAAAATAACCTCCACTTAATGCATTGAATGTGCTTAACGCCTGCCGCCGTCAGGGCTGCGTGCGTTTTTTGCTACCTTCCCAGTATACATCCATTTCTGATAATGTCAAGTCCTGAAAGCGTTTTCCATCCCGGAAAATAGCATTTTCCATAGAAGAAAACCGAGAAATGAACTTTTCTGTGGCCGAGTACAGGGCGGCATCCGGGTCGACGCCGGACAGCCGGGCGGCGTTGACGCAGGCAAAGAATAAATCTCCCAGCTCCATTTGCAGCCCGCTTCCCTGTTCGTCCAGCTCTTTTCTTACTTCCTCCGCTTCTTCTTTCACCTTGTCCAGGGCGTCCCGGGGGTCGCTCCAGTCAAAGCCCACGTCCCGGGCCTTCTTTTGCACCTTGGCGGCCCGCATCAAGGGCGGCAGGCCGGGGGACACCCCCCGCAGCACGTCGGACTGGGTTTGGTAGCCCCGCTCCTCTTTCTTGATCTTCTCCCAGTTTTCCAGCACGTCCTGGGCGGTTTCGCAGTGGTCACCGCCAAAGATGTGGCGGTGACGGGCGATCATCTTGCGGCAAATATCCGTGGTGATATCGCTTAATTCAAAGGTGCCGTACTGGCGGCCGATATTGGCCTGGAACACCACCTGGAGCAGCACGTCGCCCAGCTCGTCGGCCACGTGGTCCCAGTCCTCCTCCGCCACGGCGGCGGCGGTCTCATAGGCTTCCTCCACCAGGTATTTTTTCAGGGTTTCGTGGGTCTGTTCCCTGTCCCAGGGGCAGCCGTCTTCCCCCCGCAGAATGTCCATCACCCGCACCAGATCGTAAAAGTCAAAGCGCTTCCGGCTCGTCAAAGCCACCGGGGGCAGCAGCACGGCACAGGTGTGGTCGTAGTGGGGCTGGCGGTCAATGTCGGCCAGGGGCAATTCAAGATACGATCTTTCTCCCTTGTCCTGGGGCGGGAAAAACAGGGCGGGCTGGTCTGGATCGTACCATTGCAGCAATTGCAGCTTGCATTGGCCCATGAGCATTTTGGAATCGCATTCCAGAATCAGCAGGGGATTTTGTATGGAGGTTACCTCCAGGCTGCTGGCGGTCTGGATTTCGATTTTGTCCTGCTGGGGGGCGGCGGCCAGGAAGGGCGCGGACAGGGGCACCCCAGCCACCACCTTGACCGGCGCTTTCTTTCGCAGGGCAGCCACCGTTTCATCGGCGGCGGCGTCGAACACGGCGTAGCATACGTCCTTTTCCTCCGCCCGGGCAAGAAGGAAGGCCGCGGCCCGGTCTTTGAGCTCTTCAAAATCCTCGCATTCCTCGTGGAGATGATCCAGCGTTTCAAAGGATACCCCGATTTCCTTTAAATAATCCGCCGCGTCGCAGCGCAGCTGGGTGCGCAGGATGACCTGTTCCGCTTTTTTGATTTCCTCGATCACGCCCAGGGTCAAATATTCCCGGGGCCCGGGACCCAGGGACACCACGGTGATTTTCTTCATTTGATGAACCTCCGGATTTTTCCGGGCAGATCATCCTTGCTGATCGCGCCGGATTTCAGGGCGGCCAAGGCATAGATCACCACGCCTGCGCCCACGCACAGCAGGATGCCCGCCGTGAGCACAAAGCCGTTCAGATGGCCGGGATGGCCGAACAGGAGCTTCCACAGGGCATAGACCGCCGCCCCCATCAGCGCCGCGCAGCCAAAGGGCTTGACCACCACGTCCAGCCAATGGAAACGGTAGCCCGTGTATTTGCTCACGAAATACAGGTTGGGCACCATGCTGGCGGTGTAGCACAAAAGGGACGCCCAGGGCGCGCCGTGAATGTCCACCCCGGGAATGCGCACCAGGGTATAGTTCAGGGCGATTTTGAGAACCACTCCCAGGATCAGGGTATACATGGGAATGCGCTGCTTGCCCGCCCCCTGCAAAATGCCGCTGGTGGCCTGCACCATGGTAAAGAGCACGATGGTCAGGCTGGAAATCTGCAACAGCTCCGCCGCCACGTCCAACTGGGCCCCGGTATAGCTGCCCCGGTAGCACAGGAACAGAATGGGCTGGGCCAGCAGGCTCATGCCGATGGAGCAGGGAAAGCCGATCACCGAGGCCATCCTGAGGCCGATGCCCGCTTCCTTGGCCACAAATTCCCTGCCCCCCCGGGCCAGGCCCGAGGCAATGTCCGGCACTAAATTGGTGCTCATGGCCATGGCCAGGGCGGTGGGCACGTTGATCAGGGTCAGCACCGGGCCGGTATACATGCCATAGAGGATCAGGGCGTCGTTAAAATCCATCCCCGCCTGCACCATCAGCTTTTTGAGCATCAGGCTGTCGATGAACCCCGCCAGGGGCACGATGCAGGCCCCCAGGGTAATGGGAATGGCGACCGCGACCAGCCGCCGGGCCACGGCCCGGGTGGAGAGGGCCTCCGCCGTTTCCTGCTGAGGCAGGACGCTTAATTCCCTGTCCGCCCGGCGGTGCTGGAGCAGCATATAGATCAGCGCCGCCCCTTCGGCAGTGGTGCTGCCCAGCAGCGCGCCCGCCGCGCCCAGGGCCACGCCGCCTCTCTGCATGCCCAGATAGGCCAGGGGCAGGGCGATGAACACCCGGCCGATCTGCTCGATGAGCTGGGAAACGGCGGTGGGCACCATGCTGCGCTGGCCCTGCAAAAAGCCCCGGTAGGCGCTCATGACGCACACGAAAAACAGGCTGGGGGCAATGGCCAGGTATCCGGCCCGGGTTTCCTCGGTGCCCTGCCAGGCGGCCAGCTGGCCGGAAAACAGGACCATCAGAAGGGTGGTCAGCAGCCCCAGCACCAGCAGCATCCGCATGGCGATCTGGAAAATGCGCCGGGCGTTCTTGGGGTCGTTCAGGGTCACATAATGGGCCACCAGCCGGGAAATGGCCACCGGCAGCCCGGCGGAGGAAATGGTGAGCAGCAGGTTATAGGTGGGGTAGACCGAATGATACACGCCCATGCCCTCGGGCCGGATCACATGGGCCAGGGGGATGCGGTAGAGCACCCCCACCAGCTTGCAGATGATGCCCGCGATGCCCAGGATGGATACGCCGCCCACCAGGGTTTTCTGTTTTTGGGTCATAGGGACTCCTTTATTTTTCGTTTGCCCGGATCGCCGCGATTCGCTGGCTCAGGGTGGGATGGGAATACTCCAGCTTCACCAGCAGGGGATGGGGAGAGAGGTCTGCAAAGTTTTCCTTCGCCAGCTTTTTCAGCCCGCTGATCAGCGCTTCGCCGTAGCCCTCCTTCACGGCCTGGGCGTCGGCCCGGTATTCCGCCTTTCGGGAGCGCCAGTTCACCAGCAGCCCAAACAGCGGGGCGATCAGGGCAAATTCCACCGTCATGATCAGGATCAGGGCCAGGCCGTAATTGACGCCCGAAAACCCAAAGGACTGGAAGATTTCGGGAAAGCGCAGGGTCAGCCAGGCCAGCACGCCCAGAATGAGCATTTGAACGAAGGACAGAATCTGGTTTTTCAGCGTGTCCTTGTGCAGGCCGTGGCCCATCTCATGGGCGAACACCGCGCAGATTTCGTCCACCGTCATGGACGAAATCAGGGTGTCAAAGAGCACGATGGTTTTCATTTTGCCAAAGCCGGTAAAGTAAGCGTTGGATTTGGTGGAGCGCTTGCTGGCGTCCATCACCTGAATGGCCCGCACCTTGTAGCCGTTCTTTTCCAGCAGGGCGGTCACCTTTTCTTTGAGCTCACCCTCCTCCAGAGGAGTGAACTTGTTAAAGATGCGGCTCAGATAGGGATAAATGAAGGAGATGAACAGGGCCAGGGCGGTCATCACGATGGCGAAGGCCAGGATCAGCCCGTCGCCCAGCCATTGATGCAGCCCCATCAGAACGCTGCCGATCACCACCATCATCACCAGGCTGATCAGGAAATTCTTGATTTGATCCACCCAGAAGGTTTTCTTGGTGGTGCGGTTGAAGCCGTACTTTTCCTCGATCACCATGATGTCGTAATAATCAAAGGGCACGGTCAGCCAGCCCGTCAGGGCGCTGAGCAGCAGCACGGACAGCATCTGCATGAACAGCGTGTCCGGAAACAGGCGGGAAAAGCCAAAGTACAGGTTCAAAGCGATCAGCAAAAAATCGATCAGGAAGGAGGCCGTGGCGCTGAGCATTTCCAGGCGGCATTTTTCTCCGTGGTAGGCGCGCCACTTTTGATAGGTTGCCCCGTCGTACACGTCGGATACATTTTCAGGAATGGGATTTTTCGCGCTGCGCCACCTTAGCAGCCGCAGGAATTGATTGAACAGGAAAACCGCGGTCAAAATGACCAATGCCAAAGACTTAAAATTCATGGTTCGCTCCTTGTCATGCTGAAAAGCCTTCCCCGAACAGGGGGAAGGCTGGGAAAAGCATTAAATATCGGTGGTGTCCACAGGATTGGAAGCGGATTCGGATTCGTCAGTTGGGAAGTCTTCGTCGGAAGAAAGCGCCGCGGGTTCTTCCTCAGGCTCCTCCTCCTTTTCGGCCCGGGCCACGGCCACGATGCGGCTGCCCTCGTTGACCCGCATCAGGCGCACGCCCTGGGTGGCGCGGCCGCAGACGCGGATATCCTCCACCGGAGTGCGGATGATGGTGCCGTCGTCGGTGATCAGCAGGATATCTTCATCCGGGTGCACCATCAATTGGGCCACCAGGTCGCCGGTCTTTTCGGTGAGGGTCATGGCGATGACGCCTTTGCCGCCCCGGCCCGTCTCCCGGTAGGCTTCGGGATCGGTGCGCTTGCCGTAGCCGTTTTCTGTGATGGACATGACGTGGGCCCCTTCCTCGATCACGCACAGGTCGGTGACCTGGTCGCCCTCGTCCAGGCGCATGCTGCGCACGCCGTGGCTGACGCGGCCCATGGCGCGCACGTGGCGCTCCGCGAAGCGGATGGCCTTGCCCTTCCGGGTGCCCAGCAGCAGCTCTTCACCGTCGTGGCACATTTCCACGCCGATCAGCTCGTCGCCCTCGTTGAGCACAATGGAGATCAGGCCCGCCTTGCGCAGGTTCTGGAATTCGGACAGGGCCGTCTTTTTGATCAGGCCGTCCCGGGTGGCCATGATCAGATACCGGCCTTCCGCCATTTCGGGCATGGGGATCATATTGGTCACCTTTTCGCCCCCCGCCAATTGCAGCAGGTTCACGATGGCGGTGCCCCGGGCGGTGCGGCTGGCCTCGGGAATCTGATAGCAGGTCAGGGTGTAGACCCGGCCCCGGTTGGTAAAGAAAAGAATGGGCTCGTGGGAATTGACGATGCGGATGTTCTCCGCATAGTCGTCCTCCCTGGTGGTCATGGCGGACACGCCCTTGCCGCCCCGGCCCTGGGCCCGGTAGGTGGACTTGGACAGGCGCTTCACATAGCCGTAGTGGGTCAGGGTCACCACCATATCGTCCACGGCGATCAGGTCGGCAATGTCGATTTCCCCTTCGATGGCGGAAATTTCCGTGCGCCGGGGATCGGCGAATTTGTTTTTGATTTCCAGCAGCTCATCCTTGATCACGCCCAGCAGCTTCTGCTTGTCGGCCAGCAGGGACTGGAGGTAAGCGATGGTCTTTTCCAGCTCCTGGTATTCCTCCATCAGCTTGTCCCGTTCCAGGCCGGTCAGGCGGGCCAGGCGCATGTCCAGGATGGCCTGGGCCTGCTTGTCGGAGAAATCAAAGGTGTCCATCAACTGCTGCTTGGCGGTGGGGGTGTCCGGGCTCTGGCGGATGATGCGCACGATTTCGTCGATGTGGTCCAGGGCCTTGAGCAGGCCCTCCAAAATGTGGGCCCGGGCCAGGGACTTGTCCAGGTCGTATTTGGTGCGCCGGGTCACCACGTCCTCCTGGTGGAGGATATAGTAATACAGGGCGTCCCGCAGGGACAGCACCTTGGGCTCCCCGTCCACCAGGGCCAGCATGATCACCCCGAAGGTGTCCTGCAATTGGGTGTGCTTGTACAGATAATTCAGCACCACCTGGGCCTGCACGTCGCGCTTTAATTCGATCACGATGCGCATGCCGTTACGGTCGCTTTCATCGCGGATATCGCTGATGCCGTCCAGGCGCTTTTCGTGCACAAGCTCCGCGATTTTTTCCACCAGCCGGGCCTTGTTCACCGCGTAGGGGATTTCGGTGACGATGATGCGGTCCCGCCCGCTGGACATGGACTCGATTTCCGTTTTGGCCCGGGTGATGATTTTGCCGCGGCCCGTGTGGTAGGCTTCCCGGATGCCGCTGC
>CAMOUF010000121.1 GCA_946626395.1 uncultured Clostridia bacterium | reverse complement strand
CCGTAAATGGGGAGCTGGCCGATTTACGATCCTTTCCTTTGTTTTATCAAATTATATCATAGAACAAAACTGCCGTCAATCCAAACGGGCCGGCACATCTGCCGGCCCAAGGAAACGAGTTTACCATCCGCCGCGGCCGCCATGACCGCCGCCGCCGAAGCCGCCTCTGCCCCAGCCGCCGTTGCCATAGCCGCCAAAGCCGCCCCAGCCGCCCATCATCTGGTTGGGAATGTAGGCCACCTGCTGACCGTTGGCGATGATGGTGCCGCCATTGTACTGGGCGGAGCCGTCATAGTCAAAGGTGCTGTTGCCGGTCACGTTGATGGTGCCGCCGTTTACGATGATATTGCCGTTGGAGTCAATGCCGTCGGTGTCCCCCGCGCCCATGGCTACGGTGATGTCGCCGCCGTTGATTTCCACGGTGGGGGTATACGCGCTGGATTTCCGGGCGGCGTTGATGCCGTCGTCGGTGGCCTGAATGTTCAGGGTGCCGCCGTTGAGCTGGACATAGGTAGCCTCGATGCCTTCGGCGGCTTTGATGGTCAGGGTCCCGCCGTCAATCTGCGCTACGGAGGAGGCGTGGACGCCGTCGTCCCCTGCCTGGATGGTGATCACGCCGCCGCTGATATACACGTACCCCTTGGTATTGTCCTCGCTGTTTTCCGCGTGCAGGCCGTCCGTCCCGGCAGTCAGGTTCAGCATTCCGTCTGCGATCCGGATGGAATCGTTGGCCTCGATGGCTTTGGATTTGGCGGTGATATTGTAGGTGCCGCCGGTGATTTTCAGGTCGTCCTTGCCCACGACGCCGTTATTGGAAGAGGAAACGGTGAGGGCTGCGGTTCCGTTCAGCACCAGGTCGGACTTGGAAAAAATGACGCCGTCGGTTTTCGTGGTGCCATCGGCGGTGAACGTGCCTGTCACGGCCAGCGTGCTGTCGCCGCTGATGGTCACAAACACTTTATCGGCGGTTTTCACATAGATCACGGGGAAGCTGTTGTTGGTGACGCTGAGTCCATCCAGCACAAATTGCACCTTATCATCCTTGCCCGTCTCCACATAGACGGTCACATTGGACGCGCTCCCGGACAGGACGTACACCCCCGCGCTGTCGATATGAATATCCTGCCCATTGGAAACGGTATAGGATACCGCGCCGGAAAGATCGGCGGTCTGTTCCAGGTCACGGGAGGTAAACAGGTCCGCCGCGCTGTAAATCGGGGAAGCGGATTCCGCCTTGGCGTTCATGGTTCCAAAGGAGAAAAGCAGGCACAGGGCCAAAGCCAGGCACAGCATGTTCTTGAGTTTCTTCATTTCGTAACACCTTCCTTTCTTGGTTACGAACATATCATAAACCGGCAACCTTAAAGAAAGCTTTAAGCCATGACAGTTTCAAGTTCTAAGTTCCAAAATCTAAGCTGATAAGGTTCAAAGCACTTCAACGTGCCGATAATGAAAGACTGTTATTCTTAGAACTTTGAACTTAGAACTTTTTTAAACATAGAGCTTGGAACTGAGGCAACATCTGTATTTACCTGTGGACGTACACCCGCGATTTTTCCGCCTCGCCGTCGCCCTGTGCCATGCACAGGAACGTCCAGCCGTACCGCTCATAAAACCCGGTATGATCAGTGACCAGATACAGGGGCGTGATCCCTTTTTCTTTCAGATCCTCCACCGCCTTATTCAGCAGCCGGCCGGCAATTCCCCGGCCCCGGTAGGCTTTTTCCGTGTACACCGCGCACACATTGGGCGCAAGATCCTTGCGGTCGTGGAAATCATTGTCAATGACGCCCAAACCGCCCACGATCCTTTCCCCGTCCAGGCACAGATACCAGCCATATTCCGTTTCCCCGTTCAGGTATGCCGTCATCCGTTCCCGGTACGCTTCCTCGGGCACGCCCCATTTTTCATGGAACCATCGGGCGGCGTCCTCCAGCAGCTCCGGCTTATCCCGCAGCGTTACGCATACACATTTGAACCGGGCGTTCGCCTGGGCCTGGAGGGATTCCGGAACCAATTCCATGATTTCCAGGGAATTGCCGTCGGGGTCATGGGTCCAGACCATCCGGCACTTGGATTTTCCCAGCCGGATTTCAGAGTCCAGCGGCGCGCCTTTGGCCTTCAGCGTTTCATACATTTTTTCCGCGTCCTCCGTTTCCAAACAGATGTGACACAGGCCGATCACGTCCTTCCCCGTATCGGCGGGACGGGAGCCGTTGGCAAACAATTCCAAATACTGGCTGGGCGCGATATAAAGATACACAGTGGCCAGCGCGCCGTCCTCTCCATACATACGGAAGGCTTCCCGAAGGCCCAGGGTTTCCGTATAAAAGCGGACGCTGGCCAAAATATCGCTGGCGCGGATAGCAATGTGGCTCAATCCTTTGATCATGCTGACAGCCTCTTTTCCTTTATTAATGTGCGATTATTATTGTGCGATTTTTATTGATCAGATTTTCCTGTACTTTCTCGGGGTCACGCCGTACTTCTTTTTAAAGGAATCCTTGAAATAATTGCTGTCGGAAAAGCCGCAGCGCAGGGCGATGGTGGTGATGGAATCGGAGGTGGAAATCAGCTCCTGGGCGGCGTGCTGCAGCCGGACGAACACGATGTATTCATGCAGGCCGATCCCGGTGACGGCCCGGAATTTCCGGCTCATGTAATTGGGGCTGAACCCCACGGCCCGGGCCACATCGGCGCTGGTCAGGGGCTCCATATAGTATTGGCAGATATAATGAGCCGCCTGCTGGATCTGACGGTCCGTGGTATGGATATCGGCGGGAGGCTCAAACAGAAAATTGCACACCCGGCTGCAAAGCAGCAGCAGCGTTTGCAATTGCGTTTTCAGCAGGACAGGCGAACGGGCATCCCGGATTTTTTCCTCCGCGGCCATTTCCTTCAGAATATCTCCCACCTGGCCGCGGTAGGCCGGGGGCGCCTGAAAAAGAGCGGTTTCGGCAAAGAACCGGGCGCCGTTTGGCATCAGCTGCCCCACCTCCTCCCAAACATCCTCCGCCCGGAACAGGATCACCGTGCGGCGGCAGGAGCCGAATACATACCGGGTATAATGCAGGGCCATGGGCGGCACCAGGATAAAATCCCCGGGGTGCAGATCGAAGATATGCTCGTCGATCAGGAACCGGCAGTCGCCGCTTTCCACATAAAACAGTTCATAGCAGGTATGGCAGTGATGGCCCTTCATGACAAAGTGCTGATCCCGCAGCCTGGTTTCCGCGTGCACGCCATCCGTGCCATGGGTCGGAACGGGAGGGGGCATGCTTTTTCTCCTTTCTATTGAAAAATCAGTATTTTTATTCCATTATAATGATTTATCAGCGGAAAATCAAGAAAAACTGTTTTAAAATATGGAACCGGAATACCAATTTCCTGCTGAAAAGGAGAAGCATCATGCGCAAGCAAATCGCCTGGCTGTGGGAGAACATGGACGCTCCCTTTCGCCGCCGGCACGTGATCGCCCTGTGCATCAGCGCGTTTACCTGCCTTCTGCTGCTGGTGAATCCAGCGCTTTCCCAGCGCCTGATCGACGATGTGATCGTCGCTCAGAACCCGGACCCGCTGCTGCCCATCCTGGCGGCCATGCTCATCGTGAAGCTGGGACGGGAAGGCCTGCGCTACCTGATGGTGATTTTTCTGGAAAGCGACGCTCAGAACGTGGTGTATAACCTGCGCCGCAAGCTGTTTTCCAAAATGCAGTACAACGATATGCGCTTTTTTGACGGCCACCGCACCGGCGATCTGATGACCCGCATGAGCGCTGATTTGGATTGGTGCCGCCATTTTTTGGCTTATATTGATTTTCATATTTTGGACGCCGTGTGCACATTCCTGTTTGCCACGGTGTATCTGGCCTTCGTGAACTGGAAGCTGACGCTGCTTTTGATCGCCATCACCCCGGTGCTGCTGATCATCACCAAGCTGTTTTCCAAGCATGTGCGGCCCCGGTTCGTGTTCATGCGGGAAAAGCTCAGCGAGATGAACACCGCCGCCCAGGAAAACATCGCGGGCAACCGGGTGGTGAAGGCCTTCGCCCGGGAGGAATACGAAAAGGAACGCTTTGAAAAGAAGAACCACGCCTTCATGGACAGCCATCTGCGCATCAATAAGCTGTGGCTCACCTTTTTCCCCATGATCGAGCTTTTGGTCAACGCCATCCAATTGGTCACGGTGTTTATGGGCGGCCTGTTTATCATGAACGGCCAATTGACCCCCGGCGAGCTGGCCATCTTCACCAGCCTGAGCTGGGCGGTGTCCAACCCCATGCGGGAGCTGGGCAACCTGATCAATGATTTGCAGCGGTTTTCCACCTCCGCCGCCAAGGTGATGGAGCTCCACTTTGCCAAGCCCCAGATCGTGGACGCGCCGGACGCCCAGGAGCATGGACGGATGCGGGGGCAAATCGAGTTTGACCATGTATCCTTTAAAATTGACAGCAAATCCATCCTGCAGGACGTTTCCTTCTCCGTGCAGCCTGGGCAGACCGTGGCCGTCATGGGCCCCACCGGCAGCGGCAAAACCACCCTGATTCATCTGTTGGCCCGGTTCTATGATGTGACGGAGGGCCAAATCCGGGTGGACGGGTGCGACGTGAAGCAGTGGAAACTGACCCAGCTGCGGGGCGGCATCGGCACCGCCACCCAGGATGTTTTCCTGTTTTCCGATACGGTGGAGGGCAATGTGGCCTTCGGCAATCAGGCATTGACGCTGGACGAGGTCAAGGATTTTTCCCGCCGGGCCGATGCGGCAGAGTTCATCGACAAATTGCCCGAGGGCTACGACACCATTATCGGCGAGCGCGGCGTGGGCCTCTCCGGCGGGCAGCGGCAGCGCATTGCTCTGGCCCGGGCCATGGCGGTACGCCCCAGCATCCTGATCATGGACGACACCACCTCCGCTGTGGACAGCGAAACGGAGCAGTATATTCAGGAGCAATTGCGTTCCCTGCCCTTTGAATGCACCAAGTTCATCATCGCCCAGCGCATTTCCTCCATGCGGGACGCGGATCTGATCCTCATTTTGCAGGACGGGAAAATCACCGAGCAGGGTACCCATCAGGAATTGCTTCAAAAGCGGGGCTACTATTGGCAGACTTATTGCCTGCAATACGGCATTCCCATGAAGGAGGCGGTATAACATGGCGCGGAATAAATTCGACGTGGACGAACGCCTGGAAACCCCTTTTCAATGGAAGCATTTAAAGCGGGCGGGCAAGTATATTTCCAGGCACAAGTACAAAATGATCGCCGCCCTGCTGCTCAGCGCCATGGCCAGCGTGGCCACGCTGTATATTCCCAAGATCACCCAGTGGGTGCTGGACGAAGCCGTGCCCAACAAGGACGCCGCTATGATCGGCAGGATGGCGGCGCTGTTCGTGGGCGTGATTTCCCTGTCCATCGTGTTTTCCACCATCCGCTCCCGGATGATGGCCCATGTGAGCCAGGAAATCATTTACGATATCCGCAGCGATTTATTCGCCCATCTGCAAAAGCTGCCCTTCAGCTATTACGACAGCCGCCCCGCGGGCAAGATCCTGGTGCGAGTGATCAACTATGTGAACTCCGTGTCCGATATCCTGTCCAACGGCATCATCAATATGATCCTGGAAATCATCAATCTGATTTTCATTGTGATCTTTATGTATTCCACCGACGCCACCCTGGCCACCGTGATCGTGGCGGGGCTGCCCTTCTTCATCGGGATCATCATTCTGATCAAGCCCCGGCAGCGCAAAGCCTGGCAAAACCAGAGCAACAAAAACAGCAATTACAACGCTTACCTGGCCGAGTCCATCGACGGCGTGCGGGTGAGCCAGCTCTTTGACCGGCAGGAAGGGAACATCTCCATCATGGAGCGGCTGGCCGCTGCCTGCCGCCAGGCTTGGATGCGGGCGGTGAAGATCAGCAACTGCGTGTGGCTGTCCTCGGAAACCATGACCCAATTGGTGCTGACCTTTCTGTATATCGCGGGCGTTTATTGGATGGGCGGAGGCAATATGGTTTCCTTCGGCGTGATCCTGGCCATGGGGCAGTATGTGCGCCGGTTCTGGCAGCCCATTACCAACCTGGCCAATATCTATAATTCCTTCGTCAACAACATCGCTTACCTGGAGCGCATCTTTGAAACCATGGATGAACCCGTGATCGTGGACGACGCGCCCGACGCGGAAAAGCTGCCGGAAATCAGCGGCGAGGTGGATTTTGAGGATGTGACCTTCGCCTATGAGGAGGGCATCAACGTGCTGGAGCACATGAACCTGCACGTAAACGCCGGGGAAAGCATCGCCCTGGTGGGCCCAACCGGCGCTGGCAAGAGCACGGTGATTAATCTTTTGTGCCGGTTCTATAACTTAAACGGCGGCAAAATCCTGCTCCACGACAGGCAGGGCGGCGTTCACGATGTCAGCCAAGTGACGCTCCATTCTCTTCGCAGCCAGCTGGGCATCATGCTACAGGACAGCTTTATCTTTTCCGGCACGCTCATGGACAACATCCGCTACGGCCGTCTGGACGCCACAGACCGGGAAGTGATCGAAGCGGCCAAGCGGGTGCGGGCCGATGAATTGATCCGCAAAATGCCCCAGGGCTATCAAACCGAAATCAAGGAACGGGGCAGCAATCTGAGCCAGGGCGAAAGGCAGCTGGTGGCCTTTGCCAGGACGCTCCTTTCCGATCCCGCCATTCTGATTCTGGACGAGGCCACCTCCTCCATCGACACCCAGACTGAAAAGCTGCTGCAGGAGGGCATCGCCGAAATGCTCAAGGGCCGCACCAGCATCATCGTGGCCCACCGGCTGTCCACCATCAAAAACTGTGATAAAATCCTGTATATCAGCAACAAGGGCATCGCCGAAATAGGCAGCCATGAGGAGCTGATGCAAAAGCGCGGCCTGTATTATCAGCTGTATACCGCCCAGGTACAGGAGGAAGCGGCTTGAACCAAATTTTTTTGTTTGTATTTCATATTTGTTGGATGTTGGTTGGATAAAGGGTGATATAATGATCCTGGATTCAGCCGAATTCAATCGGCTGGCCATCATCTTTCACTCACGAAAGGAGACCTCATTTCATGAAAAAATTCATTGCCGTTGCCCTGCTTCTCTCTCTTCTGATGTCCGTTCCCGCTCTGGCCGAATCCACCGAAGCTGCCGAATCTGAGGAAGCCATTGAGGCCACCCAGACGGAAGAGTCAAAAGACGCCGAAAATGACTCGGAGACGGATGAGCCGGAAAACGTCATTCATGCCTCCCAGATGGATTGGTCGGAAGACGCCGAAAAAGCGTTCACGGACGCTGGCTATACAGGCACCTGGTACACCCTGACCCTGAAGGACATCAAGATGGAAGCCCTGATTCCCTCCGGCTTTGAGCAGCGCAGTGTCTCCGATGAGGAAAAAGCCGATGGCTTGGTGCTGGTGTTTGATAACGAGGAGCAGAAAAGCTCCATCGTGGTGGCGGACACCATACTGGAAAGCTACGACAACCTGGAAGATATCGGCAATTCCCTGAAAGAAAAAAATCCCAACACCCTGGTGCAGTATGTCATCATCAACGGCAAGGCCGCGCTGATCAACGGCATGGAGGAGTTGGATAAGGTCAGTGTCATTTTCGACATGGGTGATCATCGCTACATTCAGATCATGTTCTCCCCCGTGACTGGAAACAACAACCTGATTCCCTTCCTCATGGCTTCCCTTCAGTACTGATCCCCTTGGGAATCAAGCGTCAAGGCTGAACAAAAATACTGGATCACCTGTGATACAATTTCATTTGAATTGCGGCGCAGCCTATGCGCTTCAATCATAAATCAAGCGTTGGAACAACGCTGAAAAGGAGAGGAATATTCTATGAAGAAACGCCTTCTGTCTCTGGCGCTGGTCGCCATGCTCCTGGCCATGTTCATTCCCGTTTCCATGGCCTCGGCGGAATGGACCATGTATGTGTACACCGAAAACGGAAGAGGCCTGAACGTTCGCATGGATCCCATGGTGGGCGACAATGTAATCGGCTCTTTGAAATACGGCGACGCCGTCTCCGTGCGCATGACCATGGGCAACGGCTGGGCCGTGATCAACTGGGCCGGCGGCGAGGGATTTGTTGGCTATGTGCAAAGCCGTTTCCTGGTGGACTATTATCCCGGCACCGCTCCTGCTGTTCCTTCCCGTTCTTCCAGTAAGACAGCCACCAAGACCGCTGACAAATCCCTGGAAGCCGAGCTGGCCAGCGAAAAAGTGATAGCCGAGCCCTTCTACATCGCGGCCCGTCCCACCCGTACCTCCGGCTGGGTCAACTTCCGCGTGGGCCCCTCCACCACCACTTCCCGCATCCGCAGCCTGGACGGCAGCAAAGAACTGCTGGTCATTGGCGAAACCAACAGCTGGTACAAGGCCCGCGACCTGGAAACCAACAAAGTGGGCTATATCTCCAAGAATTATTCGATCCGGCTGAACAAGGAGTATATCGCCGCCGTGACCGCTTCCACTGCCGACGCCTCCCAGAGGCTGGGCACCCTGAACGTAAACGGCGCCTTTGACCTGACCTGCAAGCTGCCTGACGGCTACAACCTGCAGGTGGTGAACGTGATGGGCGGCAAAATCATCGCTTCCATCCTGCCCAACGATATCACCCGGCCCCAGATGTATCTGTCCATCGCTTATGACGACTCCTACGCCAATGTGCAGCGCATGAACGACCTGACCGCAGACGATCTGGCCCTGCTGGAAGCCTCCTTCACGGATATGAACCAGGTGGAAATCACCTATCGTGAAACCGGCCACGGCACCAAGCTGCTGGTCGCCCGTGAAACCGGCAGCGACGTGGACTTCGTGGACATCCTGGCCATCTATATGGGCTACTTCATCGAATTCAACATGACGCCCAATCCCAGCGCCGCCAACCAGACCCTGACGGACGCCCAGATCCAGATGTGCATCGACTTCCTCACCGACCTGGATTTCATCCCCGTGCAGAAGTAATCATCCCCGAAAAAAAAACCCAGAGGGCACGTTCCCTCTGGTTTTTTTTATACCTCCTTCCGCGGGCTTTCATCCGGAAGACGGATGAGCGGAAGCTCCCGGAAAGAAACAGGAAGGGCCTATTCCTTGTTCACAGAAGAATAGGCCCTTGACGTTTATCGCTGTTCAGTTGTCATGGGTAGAACACATTGTATCGGGATCAGATCCAAAGCTTTCAGTTCCAAGTTCTAAGCCTAATGCTTTTCTCTTCAGCGCTTTTTGCGCTGGGCAATATCAGCTTAGAACTCGTTATGCTCCAAGCAGCAAAGGAACCATGAATGAACAGCTAAAGTCATTTTATCTTACGGCAGATTGTTGATCAGATCGTTCAGCTTTTCCCGGTCATACAGCGTTTCCAGCCTGCTGATATACACGTCCGGGGCGATGCCCTCGTCGATATCATAGAAGGAGCCGTTTTTCCGGAAGGACAGGCGGCTGTTGCCGGAAATCTGGAAGGTGGTGCCCCAGGCCGTGGACATGGTCTGCACCACGCAGGCCCCGCCGCCAGAGGTGCGCCCAATGAGGGTGACGGCCTGATTGGCCTTGCACACCGCGGGCACCAGGTTGCCGCAGGAGAAGCTCAGCGGGGAAATGAGGCAATAGACATGCTTTCCCTTGAGGGTGTCCTTTTCATCAAACTGGCGGTCCAGGTTCACGTCGGCCCGATAGACCATGGTGGACTGGGCTCCGGTGAAGGAATCCTCCACGCTGACCTCGGCCTCGCCCAGAATCCAGGAAATCACGAACAGGGCCGCGTCCGCGTCGCCACCGCCATTGATGCTCAGGTCGATCACCACATTTTCAATAGGGCTGTTTTCCCGGTTGATCTGCTGGCTGGCATACACGATCAGGCCGATGGTGTCCTCCACCCGGGTGCCCTCACTGGCGGCCTTATAATAATAGGCGGTTTTATATTTGGATGCAAACTCATCAAAGGTGATGTACGCTGTATTGCCTACCTCCTGATAAGCTTCCACCTTATCCCCAAGGAGCTTGCTGCGAATCGCTTTATACTGGTCTTCCTGGTTATCGTAAAGCCGGTTGGAAGGTCCGTTTCCTTCTTCATAGGGCATGCCAAGCCCGGTCATCCAGGAAGAATAGCCGTAAGCGGAATGCAGATCGTCCAGATAAAAGTTGATGAAGCTGTGAAGGGCATAATCCGCGTTTTCGCTGGAGGCTGCGGTCAGCTCCTCGTCGAAGCCGATTTCCCAGAAAAGATGGGCGAAGTAATCAACATTGTGCTTTTTCTTCAGGCCATACTGGCTGTCCAGCATCATGCACAATTCTTTATAGCCGAAGTCCGCCAGCGCCGTGCTGCGCTTCGCAGGCTCAGCGGCAAAATAGAGCTTGCCTAAATCGTTTACATCCTGGGCTTCCCTGTCATACATGTCGTCGGCGTTGGCGAAGAACAGGGCCATGCCGTTGTACAGCAAGGAGCGGTTCGTCACTCTTGAAACCACAAAATCATTGGCGGTTTGCAGGGGGATATACCCTCTGTCCCCGTCCATGACCAGATGAATATCATAGTCCGTCAGGTCCAGCGTCATCAAATCGCCGAACCGGTCATAGGAAGCTTTGGCGTCCCGCTGGAACAGTTCCGCCTCCCCCGCTTCGTTAAAGCCGGAAAAAGCCAATAGATCCAGCAGAGTTTCATTGCCGGGCTTTTGGACGAAAGCATTGTAGTCATTGAAGGTGATCGTGTTATCTTTATAGTTTACCTTCATCCAGAAGCCGTTTTCACGCTTCAGGGTGAACTGGGAGCCTTCCTGGGAATAGGTAAGCTGAAAAGACGGTCTTTCATAGACGTCGTGAAGCAGATCGTTCATCACGTCCGCCAGCTCTTCCAGATCGATCCAGGGCACATCCTCCACGCCGTCCATAAAGTACAGCGGCCAATCATGGTTCAGCACGCTCTCCACTTCGCAGCAGAAGATGGGGAATTCCAGGTTAAAAATACGCGCTTGGCCTTCCGCCGCGGCCGTTGTCAGCCCGCCCAGCAGCAGCATCAGAATCAAAAACAAGGACACGGTTTTTTTCATCGATGATCTCCTTATGGGTTTGGTGAAATATAGCAGAGAGCCCAATTCTCCTATTCAAATTTCTGGAGGACGGTCATATCCACCAATTGGCCGCGAATGCTGACCTTGACCTGCTCAGCGACCTTTTGCAGGATGGACTGTTCATAGCCGTCCCATTCTTTGCATTCAATGACATGGTTGGGCAGATCGTTCATGATATCCTCGGGAATCCGGTCGCTGTGGTCCACGTCAGCCGCCATGAATTCCTCAAACGCGTCCCGCATTTTTCCCAGGAAGGATTGGGCCGCTTCATTTTTTCTGGAGGTGGAGGCGGAAATCAGCAAATGACGCTTTTCCTTATCCATCACGGTTTTTGTGGTCAGATGCAGCTCGAAGTTTTTTCCTTCGGCTTCAATCCAAAACGTGCCCTCCATGCCTCCCGTCACACTGTGAACCATGCTGAGCATTTCCTCTGTGCAAAGCAGAAGGCGCAAAGAATCCTTGTGATCCAAGCCCGCGTAGGCGGCGGTCTTTTCGGTTGCCTTTCCAGCCTGATCAAATCCATTGCATTGGTTGTCAATGATGATCGCGTCAGACTTCATGATGACCTATCCCCTTTCACTCGATGGTAAGGATGTCGGCAAAGCCCGTCACATCAAACACTTCCTGCACGATCTCATTGACATTGATCACCTTCATGCCGTCTTTTCCTCTCATCTGCTTATGGGCAGACAGAAGCACCCGCAATCCGGCGGAAGAAATATAATCCAGCTTTGAAAAATCCAGGATCAGGCTGTCCACACCATTCAGGGAATTTTTCAGTTCGGCTTCCAGTTCGGGAGAGGTCACGGTGTCCAGGCGGCCTTCCAGGGCCAGGGTCAGGGCGGTTCCGTTCTGCTGCTTCGTAATGGTCATTTTCTTTTCCTCCTTTTTCAGGTCAATTCCAGGGAGAATCGTGAAAAACGGTATTGATGGGCTCTCCGGTTTCCTCGAAGATGATTTCCGTGCGCTCCTCCATGGAATGAATTCCAGCGTTCCTATATCGGTCTGCCAAGGTTTCAGCTTTCAGCTCGCAGCCTGAATCAGCGGCGAAAAACATGAAGAGAGAAAACGACGGCAGACCGTTTTTACTTTCCCACCATATTTTACATTTTTTTGCCGATAAAGTCAATGGATGGCCCGTTTTTATTTTTTCCGTATGCTTCGGCTCTTCATTGCTTATTGCTTTGCATCTGCGTCAGCTGGGCTTCCGTTTCGCTGGCCCAGGCATATTGGGACATATATTCGCCGTAATACGCGTTAATGGCTTCTTCATCGCCTTCTAAAAAATGGTACATGTCGCAGTCGATCAATTCCGGCAGGATGCGCAGGCTGCGGTTTTTCATTTCAAACAGATCGCCGATGCCATAATTTTGCAGAGATTCCCGCAGGGAGCGGATCACCACATCCATCTGCTTTTGCATGGATACATCGTATTCCCGATCCTCCCACAGGGCGGCGAAGGCGTCCTGACGGGTCACGCCCGCCCCCCGGCGGTTCACCAGATAGGCCAAAAGCTCCTTGGACTTGGACCGGCGAAAATTCAGTGTTTTTCCATCCACCAGGATCTCAAAGTGGCCGAAGGTTTGCACGGTGATATGGGAAGGATTTTTATTGGGGCGGAGGGACAGGGCGTACTCCACCTCTTTGGCCAGCCTGGCCTGATCGAAGGGCTTGAGCAGATAGCTGGTGGGGTGAACCGCGAAAGCGTCCAGGGCGTACTGGTTGAAGGCGGTAATAAAAATGATAGAAATGTTCGGCTTGATCCTTCTTAATTTTTCGGCAAGCTCCAAGCCGTTCATATTCGGCATATCGATATCCAGCAGCGCCAGATCCACCGGGTTGGCCGCCGCCCAATCCAGCGCTTCCTGGGGCAGGGTAAAGCCCCGCACATCATCCAGCGCCCGTATTTTCTGGCAGGACGAAACGGTGTGCTTGAGTACCTGCGCTTCATCATCCACGCAAATAGCGTTCACGGATGCTCCTCCCCCTTTTTCCGGCGTCCGATCCCAGGGCCGCACAGGCGGACATGGCATTTCATTGATGCGTCAGCGTTTCTTCCACCGGGCTTTCGCCAGCACGTCCTTCCAGGTCTGCAAGCCCGGCTCCTCATATTCCCGGCGGACATAGCAATGCAGATAATAGAGGATCTTTCCTTCCCGGATGGCGCAGCATTCCCCCAGCATGGAAATGCCCTGGGCGGTATAGGTGTATTGAAAACACCGGGCTTCTTTGCCGCCCACCAGCCGCGTATCCTCTTTCAGCCATTGATAGCCATAGGCCCGCATCACCCAGGCCATCCTGCGCTGAGCGGGCTTGATCAGATCGTTTCCGTTCAGCAGGCCGGAAAGCAATCCTTCCTTTCTAAAGCCCAGGCTGACAATGATATGCCTGTCATCGTCCCGAAAACATGCCGATGCGCCGGACTGCGCGGCGCGCCATTGGTTCAGCTCCGCATCATTCAGTTTCCGAAAGCCATCGGGAAACGAAAGAATGAGGGCGTTATTCAGAGCAATCTGTTCCACGTTCGTTTTCCTCCATCAATTCAGGCCGTGCTTTCAGCCGACCGTACATATTGATTATATCATCCCTTATCCAACCAACTTCCAACAAAAACCCGGCTTTATACTATTCGCGTTTTAAAATCTTATCAGATTTGGGATAGATTTTTCGTTCTGGCAAAGCTGAACGAAGGGAGGCGTAGTAGGGCCGAAGCGCCCGGAAAATGTGCCAGTGGCACATTTTCAGCGT
>CAMOUF010000120.1 GCA_946626395.1 uncultured Clostridia bacterium | reverse complement strand
GGTCCCTGGGGGTCAGCATTCTGGGCGGCTACGCGCTGAGCAAAAAGCGCCTCCTGTTCCGGAAAACCTTCAACTTCTTCCTGGTGTTCACCATGTGGTTCTCCGCCGGCATCGTGCCCCAGTATTTGAACTACCTGGCTACCAAGACGGTGTTCAATTCCGTGGGCATCATGGACGATAAATGGCTGGTGGTCATCGCCATGGGTATGGCGGCCCTGAACATCATTCTGCTGCGCAACGCCTTTGAAAACGTGCCCAGCGAAATCGAGGAAGCCGCCATCGTGGACGGCGCCACGGAAATGCAGGTGCTTTCCAAGGTGTTCATCCCCATGAGCAAATCCACCATCGCCACCGTGGCCCTGTTCTTCGCCATCTCCCGCTGGAACGGCTACTTCTGGGCCCGGCAGATGATTTCCAACATCAATGAGCAGCCCCTGCAGGTGTTCATCCGCAACAAGCTGGAGCAGTACACCGACCTGGAGCAGCTGGCTACCTGGACGGAAAACTACGCCGCCGACTCCGTGATCTTCGCTTTGATCGTCTGCTCCATTATCCCCATCCTGATCATTTACCCCTTCATTCAGAAGTACTTCGCCAAAGGCGCCAACGCCGGCGGTGTGAAGGAATAATTTTTTAAGGAGGAAACAAAACCATGAAGCGTATTCTGTCCCTGGTTCTGGTATGCGTCCTGATGCTGTCCCTGGCTGTGACCGCGCAGGCCGAACCCACCGTGCTGCGTATGGCCACCGGCTACAACAGCGCCAAGACCGGTATCACCTTCGACTCTGAAACCGCTGGCGAGGGCATTACCCTGGCCGACGGCGTCACCTACAACACCGGCGCCCTCAAGCCCACCTGGGTTGCCCTGGAAGGCATCCTGAACGTGAAGTTTGAAAACAAATATCAGGGCAACAGCTCTTCCAAGGAATTTGAATTCTGGAAAGAGCGCCTGGCGGAAGTGGATATGGTCAGCGGCACCGCTGCCACCCTGTCCGAATACGGCGAAGTGGGCAGCCTGGTGAACCTGGCGGAATATATGGATAAGCTGCCCAACTTCAAGGCTTATCTGGACGCCAATCCCATCGTGCGCCTCTCCATCACCGGCAACACCAAGACCGGCGCCATCTATTTCAGCCCCTACTTCGACGGCGTGAACGACATCGAGCGTATGCCCCTGATGCGCGTTGACTGGGCGGTCAAGCTGCTGGACGGCGAAGGCGAATTCACCGCCGAAGCCTGCAAGGATATCGCGGCTCCCGTTTATACTCCCTATATGCCCACCTCCGGCAAGGTGGAAATTGAAACCCCCACCCTGGACGGCAATGCGACCGAAATCGTCACCAAGGACTATGACGCCGCTGGCAACATCGTAGCCCTGATGAACGAAAAGGGCGTTATGAGCGGCGTGGAAGCCGTGAATATGCTGCGCGAATACATCGACAAGGCGTATAACGGCTACTATGGCACCACCCGGTCCAACCTGTTCTGCGGCCAGAATGCCGCCTGGGACGTGGACGAACTGGTGGCCCTGCTCCGCTGCGTGGTGGCCAATCCCCAGACCCTGAACGGCACCGATACCATCCAGGGCCTGTTCTCCCGCGAAGAAGCCAACAACCAGCGCCGCATCGACCTGTTCCGCTTCGCCGGCCATCTCTTCGGTGTGCGCGGCCTGGAATCCCGTCAGGATTATCTGTACATCGGTTCCGACGGCCTGCTTCATGACGCCCGTCAGGAAAAGGCCACCTACGAAGCTCTGTCCAAGATGCATGACATGGTTTCCGAAGGTCTGATCTCCTCCGCCTATGTCAACAGCGAAGATGTGAACAGCTCCAAGTATCTGGAAATGGATCTGGGCTTCATGAGCTATGACTACAACCAGACCCAGACCGTTATGAACGCCACCAAGCTGCAGCCTGAAAACGGCGAAAAGTACATGGCGATCATGGTGCCAGTGGCCCGCTGGTTCGACGGCACCAATGAAGACGGCGTTTACATGCGCTTTACCGAATCCTGGCGCTCCGTCAAGACCGACGGCTGGGCCATCTCCAAGGCTGGCGTGGGCAGTGATGAAGCCAAGCTGAACGCTGCTCTGAGCCTGATCGACTACGCTTATTCCGAAAAGGGCCAGATCCTCATGAGCTACGGCCCCGACGCTTTCATCAAGACCAACGCTGACGGCTCCTATGTGACTTTCTCCTTCAACGGCAAGGAAATGCCCGTGATCGCCGACGCTACCTATGAAGAACTGTGGGCCAAGGCCAACGGCAACTACACAAACTACGCCCGTATGTATCTGGGCTCCACCCTGAGCTTCGTCAAGTCCCAGGCCTTTGAATATCAGTGCACCCATGAAGTGGGCCGCGAAGGCGCTGGCTATATCTCCACCGCCATCGGCCTGGGCACCATCAAGCATCCCGAACTGGCTATCACCGAAAACGGCTGGTACACCTCTGTGCCCACCGTGCTGCCCAACACCAAGGTGGAAAATGACGAGCTGAACAGCTACACCGAGCTGACCGCCAACGGCAAGTTCTCCGCTTCCAAGGGCGGCGAAAACCTGTTCGTGGATATCATCCTCAAGGGCCTGGACGGCGCTGGCATGGGCACCCCCGAAGAAGCCGCTGAAAAGGTGTTCGGCGACTGGTTTGGCGAATTCTATCTGGAGCTCAAGACCACTGCTTGGGACCGCATCAAGGAATACTACAACAGCCTGTAATCCGCCAAAGATAGGAATCAATGATTGAAACGTATCTCCCCGCCCGCTCACCCGGGCGGGCGGGGAGAATACCATGAAACGGGGGAAGGTAGGTCATCATGTATAAGAAACAAATGTCTCTGCAGCGGGTTAT
>CAMOUF010000119.1 GCA_946626395.1 uncultured Clostridia bacterium | reverse complement strand
CTTCAGCCAGCCGTGATACTGGCCGCGGCACACCGCGTCCCGCTCCATCTGGGTCGGGCTCTTGACATGCTTCGTGTAGAAATACATGTCGTTCTCCGGATCCCGATACTTGCCCAGGGAAATGCCGCAGCACTTGCTGTTGCTGATTTCGCAGTCCTCGATGATCCAGCCCCGGCTCCAGTGGGGGCCGATCATGCCGTCCTGGTACGCGGCGGGCGGGGCCCAGGTGGTGGCGGCCTTGTCGATCTTGAAGCCGCTGACGGTGATGTAGCCAACGCCGGTCTTGTCCGGCATGAAGCAGTTGCGCCGCACGGTGATTTCCACCTTTTCCCGGTTGGGATCCTTGCCCTGGAAATTGGCGTAGAGGGCAGTCTTTCCTTCCTCCTGGCGGGTGAACCATTTATAGGTGGATTCCTCCCGGTTCCAGGCGCAGGGGTCGGCTTCGCCCGCGCAGCATTCTTCCAGGGTGACGGTTTCATACATCATCCGGTCATTGAGGAACACCGCGCCGGTGTGCCGTACGGTGGGGGCGAAATACCAATCGCCGCAGACCATGGTGGTGTAGGGGTTGTAATCCCCGAACACGCCGTTGTCCACAACGGCTTTCCATACATTGCCTTCTCCTTCGCATTTTTTCCAGCCGGTGAGGACCTCCGCGCCGGTGATCACCGCGCCCAGGGGCTGCTGGGAACGGTACACGATGCGGTTTTCCTCTGTGCCCGCGTTCCGGGGGTTCACGTATTCCCGGTAAATGCCGGGGGCCACCAGGATTTCGTCCCCCGCCACGGCCACCCGGGCCGCGTCGTCAATGTGCCGGAAGGGCATGGCCTGGCTGCCGTTCCCATCCCGGGAGGCGGCGGCGTTCACATAGTAAATCATGGAAAAAACTCCTTTCTGTTTTGGGCGTTCATCACAATGATTCTATCTGGCATTATAAACGGTTTGACTGAAAAATACAATGGGGAACAGAATAAAAGCCGCCCGGAACCCTTTCGGATTCCGGGCGGGAAAGCGGGCTGTGTCAGCCCTTATTCTGGGCCTCCACCAGACGGACGCCGCAGTAGGCTTGTCTCAGCTTGGGCTTTTCGATTTTGCCGGTGGGATTGCGGGGCACCTTGGCGAAAATGATTTTCCGGGGGCGCTTGTACCGGGGCAGATCCAGGCAGAAGCGGTTGATTTCCTCCTCGGTGCATTCCATGCCTTCCTTCACCTGGATAATGGCGGCGGCGATTTCGCCCAGGCGCTGGTCCGGCAGGCCGATGACGGCCACGTCGTGCACCTTGGGATGGGCGGAGAGGAAGTCCTCGATCTGTACGGGGTACAGGTTTTCGCCGCCGGTGATGATCACGTCCTTTTTGCGGTCCACCAGGAAGATGAAGCCGTCCTCATCCTGCTTGGCCATGTCGCCGGTGTGGAGCCAGCCCTCTTTGAGCACTTCGGCGGTAGCCTTGGGGTCGTGGTAATAGCATTTCATCACGCCGGGGCCCTTTACGCACAATTCGCCCACTTCGCCCTGGGCCACCTTTTCGCCCTGCTCGTCCACGATCTTGCACTTCCAGCCAAAGCCCGGCACGCCGATGGCGCCCACCTTGTTTACATTTTCCATGCCCAGATGCACGCAGCCGGGGCCGGTGGATTCGGACAGGCCGTAGTTGGTGTCGTACTTATGATGGGGGAAATACTGGAGCCAGTGCCGGATCAGGGAGGGGGGCACGGGCTGGGCCCCAATGTGCATCAGCCGCCACTGTGACAGCTGGAAATCCTCCAGCTTGAGGTCGCCCCGGTCCAGGGCCATTAATATATCCTGGGCCCAGGGCACCAGGAGCCAAACGATGGTGCACCTTTCCCAGCTCACCGTGTCCAGAATGGCCTTTGGAGAATTGCCCTTGAGGATTACCGCCCGGCTGCCGGTATAGAGGCTGCCAAACCAGTGCATTTTCGCGCCGGTGTGATACAGCGGCGGGATGCAGAGGAACACGTCGTCGTGGGTGGTTTCGTGGTGCATGGCCTCCATACGGGCGGATTGCAGCAGGGCGGCGTGATCCAGCAGAATGGCCTTGGGGAAGCCGGTGGTGCCGGAGGAATAGTAAATCGCGGCGTCGTCGGTATCCTCAATGAGCACCTTGGGAGCGCTGGACGAGCAGTTGGCCACGCACTCATTGTAGCTTTCCGCGAAGGAGGGCCGGTTGTCGCCCACGAACATGAGGATCATTTCCCCGCCGATCTTGGGCACGATGTCCTCCACCCGGCCGATGAACTCCGGCCCGAAGAACAGCACGTCCGCATCCGCCAGCTTGAGGCAGTAGTCGATTTCATCAGCGGTGTAGCGGAAATTCAGCGGCACCGCCACGGCCCCTGTTTTCAGGATGCCAAAATAAATGGGCAGCCATTCCAGACAGTTCATCAGCAATATGGCCACCTTCTGCCCCTTGCGCACCCCTCGGGACAGAAGCAGGTTGGAAACCCGGTTGGCTTTTTCATCAAACACGCTCCAGGAGATTTCCCGCCGGTAGGGGGTGGAGGTGGTGGGCTGGATCAATTCATATTCCCGCCAGGTGACCCGGGGCTCCTCCTGGATTTCCGGGTTCATTTCCACCAGGGCGGTTTCAGCGCCGTACAGCTTGCTGTTTCTTTCCAATAGATCGGTAATGGGCATGGACGGTTCATCCTTTCCTGCGTGATACAGATTCCGAAGAAAAAAGCGATGATACTTTATCGCTTTTATTCGCTAAAGAAATCATACTCCTTTTTTTGCTCCTTGTCAAGGAAAACAATTTGAAGTTGGACAATTCTGTTTCGGGAAACAGCTTGTTCGTACAAATTTTTTTTGAAGGGGAGAGAACAGCGTATAGCGAGAAACCGAAAATCTCCCTTAGTCCAGTATTGATTCGGCCCCTGTTTCCGAGTATAATTCCTTCAGAACCCATGCTGTTCTGGAGGGATTTTTTATGATTTCGTATGATCGGGAAACCGGCGTCTTTCACCTTGAAAACGGTCTGATCTCCCTGGTGCTGTGCGTCCGGGAGGATGAAGCAGGCCAAAAAGAGCTGCTGCTTCCCTACATGGGCGCGCCGCTCAGCGATCCGGCGTCCTGCCTGTACCTGGCCAAGACCCACGGCGGCGCGTCCTTTGACACCGACCGCCAGGCCCGCCCCTATGCCTGCCCCACCGAAGGCCGGGGGGATTCCCGCCCGCCGCTCCTTTGCGCCGTGGACGGCCAGGGCCAGGGCTGCACCGAGCTGTACTTTAAAGATTGTGCCATCGTGGCCGGCAAGCCGCCCCTGCCCGGCCTGCCCGCTTCCTATGTGGAAAAGGACAGCGAAGCGGAAACGCTGCTGATCACCCTCGGGGATGAGCAAACGGGCCTCCGGGCGGAAGTGCGCCTGACGATTTTCGCGGGCCGTCCCATCATCGCGGAAAGCATCCGATACAGGAACGAGGGCGGCGAGCCCTTGACTTTGACCAACGCGGGCAGCGCCTGCGTCACCCTGCCGGGGCGTTATGATATGATCCATCTGCACGGGGCCTGGGCCAAGGAGCGCAGCGTGGAGCGGATTTCTCCCGCCGCGCTGACCCGGGGGATTTCCTCCGTTCGCGGCGCGTCGGGCCATGAGCATAATCCCTTTGCCGTGCTGGCCGCCCCGGACGCCACCGAATTCAGCGGGGAATGCGTGGGGGCCGCCCTGGTATACAGCGGCAATTTTGCCATTCAGGCCGATGAAAACGCCTATGGCACCACCCGCCTGACCCTGGGCCTGAACCCCCGGGGCTTTGCCTGGCGGCTGCTTCCCGGGGAAGATTTCCAGGCGCCGGAAGCGCTGTTTGCCTGGTCGAAGGAAGGGCTGAACGGCATGAGCCAGGCGTTCCACAGCCTGATGCGGCAGCGGGTGTGCCGGGGGCATTGGCGGGACAGGGCGCGGCCCATTCTCATCAATAACTGGGAAGCCACCTATTTCGGCTTTGACCATGAGAAAATCATGACCATTGCCCGGGCCGCCGCCAACGCGGGCATTGAATTGTTCGTGCTGGACGACGGTTGGTTCGGCAAGCGGAACAACGACGACTGCTCCCTGGGGGACTGGGTGGTGAACAAAGAAAAGCTTCCCAAGGGCCTGGATGGCCTGGCCCGGGAAATCAATGCCCTGGGCATGAAATTCGGGCTGTGGTTTGAGCCGGAAATGGTATCTCCCGACAGCGATCTGTACCGGGCGCACCCGGATTGGTGCCTTCACGCCGGAAGCCGCCGCCGCACCACCGCCCGGCAGCAGCTGATTCTGGATATGGGCCGCAGGGACGTGCAGGATTATGTGATCGGCGCAGTATCCACGGTGCTGCGCAGCGCGCCCATTGAATATGTGAAATGGGATATGAATCGGAATTTCCTGGAGGCGGGCTCGGAAGCCCTCAGCGACGGACGCCAGGGAGAGACCGCCCACCGGTATATGCTGGGCCTGTACCGGGTGCTGGAGGAAATCACCGGGGCGTTTCCTCAGGTGCTGTTTGAAAGCTGCTCCGGGGGCGGCGGGCGTTTTGACGCAGGGATGCTTTCTTATATGCCCCAGACCTGGACCAGCGACGATACCGACGCCGTGGCCCGGCTGTCCATCCAGTACGGCACCAGCCTGTGCTATCCCACCAGCGCCATGGGGGCCCACGTGTCCGCCGTGCCCAACCATCAGGTGGGCCGCGTGACCGGCATGCGTATGCGGGGGGACGTGGCCCTGGCAGGCAATTTCGGTTATGAATTGGATTTGTCCGCCCAGACTCCGGAGGATATGGAAGAAATCCGCCGGCAGGTGGCGATGGTGAAGGCGCTGCGGGAAACCACCCAGCGGGGAACCTTCACCCGGCTGCTCAGCCCCTTTGAAGGCAATGTGACCGCCTGGCAGTTCAGCGATGAAAAGCGGGTCATCCTGTGCGCCTACCGGGTGCTGAATATGCCCAACGCAGCGCCCCTGCGGGTTCGCCTGCACAATGTGCCCCAGGGAACCTACCGCGCCTCCGACGGCAGCCTGATCACCGGAAACGATCTCATGGCCGCGGGCGTGCCGCTGCAATTCGGTTGGCAGGACTTTTCTTCCATCGTCATGGTGTTTGAAAAAACAGCTTGAATAAAGTGAGGAGTGAGGAGTGAGGAGTGAGGAGTGAGGAGTGAGGAGTTAATAGTTTATGTGCTCTCCGAACTCCGAACTGAAAAACGAGGAGGAAATACAATGAGTCAAATTCTCAAGCAGATGCATTCCACAGAAGGCGGGCGGGACAAGGTGATCGTTCGCACCAGCGTGATCGGCATCGGGGCGAACCTGCTTTTGGCGGGCTTCAAGGCCGCCGTGGGGCTGTTATCCAATTCCATCGCCGTGGTGCTGGACGCGGTGAACAACCTGTCCGACGCGGCGTCCTCCATCATCACCATCGTGGGCACCAAGCTGGCTGGAAAGGAGCCGGACAAAAAGCATCCCTTCGGCTATGGCCGGGTAGAATATTTAAGCGCCATGATCATTTCGGTGATCGTGCTGTACGCGGGCATTACCTCCTTCACCGAATCGGTGAAGGCCATCCTCCACCCCGAAACCCCGGATTATTCCGCCGTGACCCTGATCGTGATCGCGGTGGCGGTGGCGGCCAAGCTGCTGCTGGGAAGGTATGTGAAGGGCGTGGGCCAGCAGGTGAATTCCGATTCCCTGATCAATTCCGGCGAGGACGCCCGGCTGGACGCGGTGATTTCCGCCGCTACGCTGGTGGCCGCCGCGCTGTATCTGATTTTCGGGATCAAGCTGGAGGCCTGGCTGGGCGCGGTGATCTCCGTTATCATCATCAAATCCGGCGTGGAAATGCTCCGGGACACCCTGAGCAAGATCCTGGGCGAGCGGGCGGACGCCGATTTGGCCAAGGAAATCAAGGCCACCGTTTGCTCCTTTGAGGGCGTATCCGGGGCTTATGACCTGGTGCTGCACAATTACGGCCCCGACGCCTACAACGGCTCCGTGCACATCGAGGTGCCCGACACCTTCTCCGCCGACCAATTGGATGAGCTGATCCGGGAGATCACGTTGGAGGTGCTCAAAAAGCATCAGGTGATCCTGACCGCCATCGGCGTTTATTCCGTGAACACCAAAGACCCCCATGTGGTTAAGGTGCGGCAGAAGATTCACGACTGCGTGTTCGCCCACGAGCATATCCTGCAAATGCACGGCTTTTACCTGAACGAGGAAAAGAAAACCATTCGCTTTGACCTGGTGATCAGCTTTGACGCCCCGGACCGCAGGGCGGTGTACCAAGAGGTCATGGACGACGTGCAGAAGCTGTATCCCGGCTACACCTTCGCCGTGGCCATGGACACGGATTTCACTGAATGAACAATAAAAAATAATTGGGGGGAACCGCTCTTTGGCAGCCCAAAGAGCGGTTCCCCCCAAGCCCCCTTCCGAGAAAGGCGAACAGGGATGATGGGATCCCGTTGAATCATACCGTTATCCTTTGTTGATCCTGGCGATATAGGGGTTGGTGAATTCTTCTTCCCCCGTGACCTCCCGGATCACCCGGATGCCTTCGGGGATCTTCACCTGCTGGCCTTCGCTGTACACCTCGGTTTCCATCAGGGCCTGGTCGCCCCACTGGGGATAGATGTCGATGTGGTAATACAGCCCGTTTTCGCTTAAGCAGTAGCGGGTCTTGCGGATGGGCCGGTAGGCGGGGTCGGCCTGCATCATCAGATCCAGGTATTCATCCTGGGTGAGCCTTTCTTCCAGCTCGATGCGCTTCATGCCCTCCACCTGACGCTTGCGGGTTTTGAAATAAATATAATTGCCGTCGATGCCCCGCTGGCGGATGCGGATCACCTCGCCGGGCACCTCGCTGCGCAGATAGGCCTGGAAAATATCCACCTTCTGGCAGTTGGGCCGCTTTTCCAGTTCCTCGGTATCGGGGTAAGCGATGAGGAATTTCCGCCCGGTCTCCACCGGCTTGGGCTCGCCCAGGAAGGCGGATATTTCCGTGATCAGGTTCAGCATTTTTTCGTCGAAGTCGTACCGGTTGTCGATGACGCGCAGGTGGGGGTGGCCCGTCCAGGCGGCGATGAGGGCGTCGTCCACCCGGGTGGCTTCCTCCACGGTTTCATAGCGGGCGGCGTTGTTGGCCAGGGTATAGAACTGTTCCGCGCCCTTGGCCGCCGTCACCAGATGGAACACCGCGTCGTAATGGTCCCGCAGGGCCACTTCGTTGGTGTTCAGGTTTTGCAGCACATAGTGGAATTCCTCTTCGCTCATGTAGGCCCGGTTGTCCAGCGCTCCCCGGTCGCACACGATCAGCACCTTTTCCGCCGCCATGGTCTTGGAAATCTCGGTAAAAGCCAGCTCCTTGGCCAGCTGCAATTGCAGCAGCCGGAATTGGTAATCCCGGTTGCTGTGGGTGGCCTTCCAGGGCGCGCCCCCGGCGCTGAGCTGCGTGGCCGTTTCATCCACGAAAAGAACGGCATAGCCCTTCTGGGTAAACGCGTTTTGAATCCAGCTCATGGCTGTGGTCTTTCCCGCGCAGGGCCCGCCAGTAATAACGATTTTGGTGATCTGCTGCTTGGTTGTCCGCTCCATAGGCATGATCGCCCACCTCCCGAAAATATGATACAATACCCAGGAAAAGATTGCAAGGCTTATTTTCCAAATCTCTTCGTTCTATTGCCTGATGCCTGTTCCCTGCCGTACTCTGCCCAAACGAATTATTATTTCCCCGGCCATGTTTTTGTTCGGTTTTTCCGCTTGACAAATTGGAAAAAGGGTGATAGACTGCATATAATTTCATAGCAAAGGCGATGACGAAGACGGCGGGGAAGAAGCCGCTTAAAGAGAGCCGGGGCAGCTGAAAACCGGCAGCGCGCGATCCCATCAAGCCCATCCCTTCCGAGCCGAAGCGGTGAACCCGGGCCGACACAGGGGGCCTGTTCCGGAAAGGCGGCATCCAGCCGCGAAGGAATGGAGTGGGCAAAGCGGCAGGAAAGTAACCGGCTTCCGTGATGCCGCGTCAGAGCAGGAGGCTTGGAACACGAGCTTCAATGAGCGGCGCAGCAATGCGCAATTTGAGTGGTACCGCGAGCTGATCAATCAGCCCGTCTCAAAGAAAAATGCTTTGGGGCGGGCTTTTTTGCGGCTTTTACGCAAATGCTTTTCCCCTCATCAAACGAAAGCGAGGAACAAAAAATGGACGTAGCCCAGGCTCAGCACATCCCCGACCAGGTGCGGGAGGTTGCCGCCCGTATCCGCGAGCTCAGGGAAATCAGCGGGTATTCCGTGGCTGAAATGGCCCGGATGACCGATGTGACCCAGGAAACCTACGAGGCATATGAAAACGCCCGCATGGATTTGCCCTTTACCTTCCTGCATAAATGCGCCCTGACCTTCAAGGTGGACATGAT
>CAMOUF010000118.1 GCA_946626395.1 uncultured Clostridia bacterium | reverse complement strand
GCCCGCATGATCCTGACTTCCATTTTCGCCATGCTTTCTTCCGGCGAAGTCTTCAGTCCTTCTGATCTTCTCAAGTACGATATGCCCGATGAACTCAAGAAGAAAATGACACTGGCTTCTGCAAAGGATGCCTTGAAGCTTCTTGTCTCGTTGGGTGTCGTCGCCGAAGGTTCAATTTCTTTGGATTCATTGGCTTTGGCTGGATAGCCGCTTTTTCATCTTCCCGCCTCTTTGAGGCTTGTTTTCGTTGCCTTCCTTTTGATTGCTGGGCCTATGCTGTCTGCAAACATTGTTTTCACACTACACCTCGTTCCATATGGATCAAGCGGCCTTCCCGCCCAAGGAATCGCCGCGCTTTGACCGCGCCGCCGCCCTTTGGCTGGCCTCGGCGGCAGCTTTCCTTATTATATCATATATTTAACAGCTTTGCAAAACTTTCATAAGATTTATAAACGTCTTTCCCTCCTTTCCCCTTGCCTGGCTTCGTCCCTTGAAAAACTGCCGCGCAAAAACGCGCAAAATATCACAAAATATTTTTCAAAAAAACACTTGCATTATTTTATATCCTGTGTTATACTAATTCAGCCGCTTGAGAGTGGCACAACAAATGAGCGCCCTTAGCTCAGCTGGATAGAGTGTTTGACTACGAATCAAAAGGTCGTGGGTTCGAATCCCCCAGGGCGCGCCAAGGGGAAATGCCCGCAAATCCTTATGAATCAAGGGTTTGCGGGTTTTCTTATGTTCTCGAAAGAGCAGGTGTTATTGTCAGTAAAATACCCCTATTTTCTGCTACTACCCACATTACTACCCACAAAAAAGAGGCCCCCGAAGGGGCCAATTATTATTTCAGCCATTTGACTATATCAGCGTATGAGTACTTGGATTTCCCGAGAGGCAGACCAATCAAAGTCCGCATGATTGCATTTGCCGTTTCGGTGTCGCCTTTTTCCATAGCCTCCACGTATAGCGGCTTCATGGTGCGGGTAACAGAAGATCGAATGTCGCTGTCAGTTTTTCCGGCCTCTCTCAAGGCTGTAATGCTGACGTTTGCGCTTTCCGCGTCATAGTCTGTGATAGCTTTTTCGAGGGCCTTGGAATACCCGTCAACATAGTCCTTTTTGGCCTGTTCTTCTCTCCTCTCCATGATCGTGCCAATCACATCTCCGCCCTTTTGAGCGTTGGCGACCCATTTACTTACATAAGCATCTGGGAAAAGCTCCGCCCGTGAGATTTCGTTGGCGTAGGTATAGACATCCTTGACCATCTCAACCTTGGATTCAGGAGTCATGAAGGCCCATTCAGGACGGGATACCAGGTCTTCCAGCAGGCTCTTATCCATCTTGCCGCGTGTTTCGGAATACCGATCGTATTGCTCCGCGTTCAGCTTGACATTGCTGCCATTGACAGACAGCGTTTTGCTCGGCATCTTAGGAACAATGTTCGCGTCCTGCGTTTCTCCGTAAAGGCTGGACAATTCCCTCTCAATCGTGCTGGGGCTTACGGTGGATATGTAACCGGGGCTGATCAGGTTTTCAAACGCAGCCAGCCATGATGAGCTTCTGTCCTCCTCGCCCCACACATTGCGGTAAGGAATGTTGTAGACGCTGAACGGTGTTTTGTTCTGGGCCTGCTCAAAAGCATAGCGCCATGTTGACAGGGAAGCGCCGCTTTCGACATAGCTCTTTCTGCGGACAGGATCAATTGTCCGGGATATTTGACCGGCCAGTGTCGGGATAAAGCTGGACAGGTAGTTTGAAGCCACTTTTTCACCGATCTGAGCGATTGGCTGTGTTCCGCTCCATTGGCTTACATCCAACAAACTGTTCACGCCGTCCAGCATGGACAGCCTGTATTCTGGCTTTCGCGTCGTCTGTCACTATGCTCATGGCTTTTTCAATTTCTTTTTTTGCGCGTACGCTTCCCAAATTTCTTTCCAGCTTATCCGATGCCGCTTCAATTTGATTTTCCAGATTCTTTAACACAGCCAAATCCATACGAACGCCCATGTTCCCGCCTCCTTTCCTATATTCACAAAAGTCGCTTAGAACTTTGGACAGGAAACTCAAACTTTTATATAAAATTATATAACTCCCTTGACATTTTATATAATTTTATGTATAATAGACCGTGAAAGGAGGATATCCCAGTGAATCCACGGAAGCAGGCGGAAGCCGCCCTGAAAGAAAACGGGTTCGTGCTCTTCCGCAATGGCGCGAATCATGATCTGTATCTCGATCCCGTCACCAAAGAATTCATTCCCCTTTCCCGGTCCAGCCATTTTAGCGATTATGATTTGAAAAACACCAAACGGGAAATCGCCCAAATCATCAAAAAGCGGAAGGGCATGGGGCAGTAACGCCCCGCTTCTTCCGCCCGCAAGGAGGGTTTTTATGAAATATTACTATGTCGCCCTGTTTTCTCCCCGGCCCGATGGCGCGGGCTATGATTGCCAGGTGCCGGACCTGCCCCATTGCTTTTCCTTCGGCCAGGATCTGCCCCAGGCCCTTGCCATGATCCAGGACGCCGCCGCCCTGATGCTGGTGGGCTATGAGGATGTGGGCGCGCCCATTCCCCCGGCGGCCGATCCCCTGTCCATGCAGAAGCCGGAAGGCGGGTTTGCCCCCCTCCTTTCCCTGGATACGGACGCCTACCGCCGCCAGACGGACACCGCCCCGGTGCGCAAATCCGTGTCCATCCCCGCCTGGATGGATAAGCTGGCCCGGCAGCGGGGCATCAGCTGCTCCCAGGTGCTCCAGGAAGCCCTGCGCCAGCGGCTGGGCGAGTAATGCCTGTTGCCTATTTCATCACATCATCAATAAACCCTTTTTTCACGCGGGGCTTCTTTTCTCTCTCTTTTCGGTTGGCCCGCCATCCGCACACGCGCAGCCAGGCGCAGATGTCTGTGCCGTCGATTTCCTGGGGAAGCCGCCCCTGTTGGATAAAAAAATCGTAGCACAGAAAGGCCAGATCGGAAAATCCGGTTATTCCGGCGTTCCGCTTGTTGGGGCCGCTGCCGCCCGGGTGGGGAAAGAGGAAAGCGCGGCGCTCACCCGGCTGTTCACGGCCAGGGCCGCCAGGGTGATATCGTGCAAAAGCCTGTCCGCCGGGTATTGCTCATAGACCTCCCCGGGGGAAAACTGGTTCCCAAAAAGCACGCAGAACCAGGAAACCAGCGTGTCCAGATCCCGTTCATACTGCCGGGGGCTTGCTTCCTCTTCCTCCGTCCGGCGGATAATCTCCATGGGCCGGGCGATTTCCCGAAGCGCCAGGGCGCTCACATAGGGCACGGTGTACTTCTTTTCGCCAAGAGTTACTTCCAGCATAGCAAACTCCTTTCAAGGGATAAGGGATAAAGGATAAGGGATAAGCTATATTGCTTTTGCTTTTGCCTGATGATATAATGCGGGCAAGAGGAGATGATGGGGACATGAGAGACAGTGCTCTTTCGTTAAAAAGCAAGAAATTTGCCGTTCGTATCGTGCGCCTGTTTCAATACTTAACATCTGAGAAAAGAGAATTTATTTTATCCAAACAGCTTCTCAGAAGCGGAACCAGCATTGGAGCGAACATCGCCGAAGCCACAAGGGCCGTCAGCAGAGCTGATTTCACCGCGAAACTATTTGTATCCGCCAAGGAATGCGCCGAAACGCTTTATTGGCTCGACCTTCTTTACGAAACGAATTATCTTTCTCAAGCAGAGTATTCAAGCATCACGCAGGATTGCCGGGAGCTGGAGCGCATGCTGAACACGGCCACGAAATCCTTGCAAAACAAACATTAAATCTTATCCCTTATCCTTTATCCCTTATCCCTCCAGATAACCAGAAACACGGAAAAGAGCCTGCAAATGCAGGCTCTTTTCGTATTCATCAGGCAAATTCGGGCACATAGGGGGCGTTAAAGAAGGTCGCTTTCTTGGCGGCGAAATCCGGCTCATCCTCGTCCACAAAGGCCCGGGCGTTGCCGGTGGAGTTGAGCTTGACAAAGGTCACGGTCAGCTTGGTGGACTGGCGGGTGATATCCTTGCCCTTTTTGGTGGTGTGCTTAGCATTGGCCATCTTGGCCCGGCCCTTGTAATACCAGACATAGCGGTCCATGCCGTTGGACTTGGCGGATTTAAAGCCCCAGGCGTAATAGGGCGGCTTATCCTCGCTGTTGTGGATGGTCACGCCGTTCTGGTCCACCTTGTGGCCCAGGAGCTTGGCGTACATCTTCGGGGGAATATCCGCCATCTCCATGGTGCCCTGCAGCTCGGGGTCGGGGTTGATCACGTCGTGCTCCCCGTCGTCATAGTAATAGGCGTCGGGGTCGCCGGAGTTATCGGTGATGTCAAAGTCGATGGCGCCCACCAGAGGCTCCACCTCGCCGAAGGTGGGCTGGCCGCCCTGGGGGTCGGTGAGCAGCTTGGCGATCACCACGTCCCGCAGGCCAATCGGGCTGTATACTTCATCCTGAACGGTTTCATTGTCAGCCATTTTTCTTACTCCTTTCATTCATAAATAGGGGAGGTTTTCAAGGGATAAGGGACATTGGAAGGGATAAGGGATAAGGGATAAGGGATAAGGTATTTTGTTGGGGAACAAAGGCAGGAGGGTTCAATCATACACAGCCATGCCGGAAGGGGAAGATCCCTATTGTTCCGACTATTCACCTTATCCCTTATCCTTTATCCCTTATCCTTTAGCATGAAACGTCATGCCGTAAGGGATAAAACCATAATCGGCTGACTATTCATCTTATCCCTTATCCTTTATCCCTTTTCTTTTCCCTTATCCTTTCCCCTTCAGAGTACTTGGTCTATCATCTCTCCAATCGTGTCTTCCAAGGCCTGGGCCGCTTCCTGCCCGTGGGCCTGAACGGCGGGCTCCCAGAAAGGATGGGGCGGCGCGGGATGGGGGCCGCCGTGGCCGCCCTCCACCAGGTGGGCGTGGCGGGCCAGCTTATGGCGCTTGTAGCTGATGCCCACCTCGATCTCGGTGGGCGCGTCCGGATACGTGGTCACCCGGCTTTCCACGCTGTCCCGAAGGTGGCCGGTCAGGGAGTGGATGCGGCCCTTGGCGTCGTCGGTGATGGGCTTCAAGGCCGCCTTGATCTTGCCCTTGGCGCTTTCGCTGCCCGCCAGATTCTCCAGCCTTGCGGCCTTCTCCGCCAGCGTATCATCCAGATGGTCAAAGGCGCTCAAGTCAAAGTTAATGCTCAACGTTCTCCCCCCTTTCAGGAGTTGGGAACAGTGAGGAGCGCTTCCCATTCGCTGAGCACCTCATAGCGCCCGCTGCCTTCCACATAGCCGTCCGTGGCATAGGAAAGGGCAAAGCCCTGGCGCTTCATTTCCTGCTCCAGACGGTGCTGATGTTCGGAAGGATCGTTCAGGGCGTAGAGGTGGAGAAAGGCGCGCAGGCGCTCCGCGGTGGGGCGGTCGTCCGCGTCCCAGTCCGGGGAGCGGGAAACGGTGTAAACGCAATAGGTGTCCGGCGGCTCGGGGTAGTCCTCGGTTTTCCGATAGGCCCCCCGCCAGGCGGGCACCTGGGCGTGGAAAAGCGCGTCCTTCACGTTCAGCACGGTTACTTCGCCTCTTTCAGGGTGGTCTTCAGGATCATGCGCCTGGGCAGGCCCTCCGGCCGCTGCACGGCGATGATGGTATGGTCCGCCCCCGCGCAGCGCACGATCATGCCGGTTTTGATCCCGGCATGGAAGCGGATTTCAAAATTCACGATGTTCCGGGCCTGGGCGGCGGACGCCTCCCAGATTTCCCGGGTGGTGGCGTCCGTGCGCCGGGCGCGGCATTCCCAGACGGGGGCAAGGTCCCTTTCCACATAGCCGCCGGGGGTTTCCCGGGTTTCCGGGGCATAGATCCGGATGCGGCTGCGCAGCGCGCCCGCGTTCATGGCCGTCCCTCCCTCAGTATCGCAGGTTCAAAACCAGGTGGTTCAGGTCCGGGGGCAAGGCCGGATACCCGTTTTGATTGCTGGGCCCCCGCACTTCGTAAAAGTAAACGGCCAGCTTCCGCCGGGCCATGTTCCGGAGGGGATCGGAAGAGGCTTTCACCCCGGCGCCCAAAAGATAGCTCTCCGCGCTGTCCAGGGCGTCGCCCAGATTGCGCATGGCTTCTTCGTCGTCCGGTTCCTCCCCTTCCCAGCGCCGCAGCTCCTCCACGGCCTCGGCGCGCTCAAGATCGGTCATACTTTTCTCCGCTCCTCTCAAAGGCAATGGATAAAGGATAGGGACAGGGATAAGGGATAAAGGATAAGGGATAAGGTATTATGTCAGAACGCAAGCCGCTGGGCATGATTCGCAAACGCCATGCCGGAAGGGATAAAACCATAATCGGCTGACTATTCATCTTATCCCTTATCCCTGATACCTTATCCCTTTTCTTATCCCTGCCCAGTTGTCCCTTCCTTGCCCGCTTGTCTTAGATAGCGAGGGTGGCCTTCTTCATGGCCGCGGTATCGAACTTGGAAACGCCCATGCGCTTGATGAAGCGGATTTCCGTAGAATCGTTGTTGAAGGCGTTGCCGCCGATGCGGGTGGACACCACTTCCATGGCTGCGCGCTCGAACAGAGTGGCAAACTGTTCGCCGTCGCCCAGGTAAACGGGAGCGGCGCTGGCGGCGGAAGGCAGGCTCGCATTGCTCATCACGGCCACCCGATGGCCGGCAAACAGCTTCCTGGTGGGCTGGGTGGGATCGGGCTGCATCAGGGCGCGGCCGTTTTCGTCCTCCAGGCAGTCCAGCACGTTGAAGCCGTCCTGGTTGGTCAGGATCACGGCCCGGGCGGAAATGGCGGGGTCCAGGCTCACGTTCAGGATCTTTTTGAGCCCCTTGTTTTCTTCGCCCGCGGTGATGGGCACCGCGCCGGCGTCCAGGCTGGCCAGGGCCGCCAGGAGCAGGGTGTTTTCGGTGATAACTTCCTTCTTGGCCGCCCAGCGGGAAATATAGGCCAGCAGGTTGGCCACCTCATCCGCGGCCAGCTCATTGGAGATGGGCAGGATCAGGCCATACTTGGTGAGGGAATAGGCCACCTTGGCGAAGGAAGGCTGATCGTCCCGGGGCACGGTGGCCAGCTCGTTCACGGCGGTGAAGCCCTGGGTGGGGGCGTTGTCCGTCACCCGCCAGCCGGTGGGCGCGGTCACGTGCTCGTTGGCGAAGAAGTCCCGCAGGGGGTTCAGGGTGCGCATCAGCTCATGGATGGAATGGTCCACCGCTTCAGGCACCAGGAAGCCGCCGTCCTCCCCGGGGGTGGCGCCGCCGCCGATGGTCAGGGCGTCGTACAGGGGATTCAGGGCTTCCACGCCCCGGCCGGAATCGGGGGTATAGCCCCGGCGCACCGCCAGGGCAAAGGCCCGGGCGTATTCATTGGACGCACGCAGATCGGAAAGGCTCCTTTCCTGCTGCTGGGTGCGGGCGGGCTGGGCGGAAAGCTGGGTTTCCTGATTGCCGCCCAGGGCGCGGGCGCTGTCACGCAGGGCCTGCAGGCGGGTGTTTTCCCGCTGGAGCTCGTCCTGCAATCTTCCCACTTCCTGCATGTCCGGGCTGGCCTGGGTGGCGGCCAGGGCCAGGCGGGAAGAAAGGTCGGTCACGCGCTCCCCCTGGGTGCGGATGGAATCGTGGATCTGTTCCAAAGTCATAGGCATGGTTTTGTCTTCTTTCGTTTTGAGAGATTGGTAAGGGGTAGAGAAAGGCAATAGGCAGCAGGCGGAGAAGGCAATAGGCAACAGGCAACAGGCAATAGATAAATAGTGTTTTCAGCATGCTCTATTGGTTTGATTGCTTGCATCTGGAAGAAGGATTAACGCTGAACCACTTTAATATGCTGCAAAACAGTGATTTCACACGGGCGAATGGCAGCGTTCCAACGGAATGGGTGAACGGTTACAATAGCCAGTTTGCTTTTACCTCGATTGAGCCTATACAATCACCTGCTAATACGCTCCTGACAGGCAATTCCCTGCGTGTGCAGGGCTTATACTATCTTCCGATACAGAAAAGAAAAAGCATTTGCTGCTGAAATCCATTTCTCCTTTGGGCACAGTCACAGCCAATACCTATAACAGCTACGGGAATCCGACTCAGACTCAGATCAAGAACGCGGATACTACAACGGCAACCTTTATCCAAGCCAATACAAGCTATACCTCCAACGGTAATTATGTCGCCACACAAACGGATGCACGAGGTAAGACCGTCTATACAGTGACTGACGCGAACAAAGGAACAGTGACCTCTGTTATCGATCCTAATGGTCAGACAGTCAATTATACATATGACAATCTGCGCAGAGTTACGGAAGTCAGCGCCACTGCAAACGGAAAAACCCACAACAGTCCCCGCAGGAATTTTCGATTTCGCTCCAATTCCTGATACTTTGAAGATATTTCTTTGCGGATGACTTCCTCTATATCCTGGGATGCCGCCTTTTTCAGCCCGGAGATGGATTTGCCAAGAAATATTGTTCGATATAATAGCTGGTATCAATGAAATTCCTGCCCAGGCGCGAAAGATCTTTCACCATTACACAATCGATACTGCCGGATTCAATATCCGCGAGCATCCGCTGAAACTCAGGCCGATTGAAGTTTGTCCCTGTGAGGCCATTATCAATATAAGTCTGGGTCAGAAGGAACTTCGGCCTGTCAGCGATATAATCCCGCAGAACAAGCTGCTGATTGTCAACGGAATTACCGCGTCCTTGATTGTCTTCTACGGAAAGACGAATGTAAAATGCTGTGCGCAGCGCGTTCATCATCCTGGGTGTTGGCGCTTCGCAAATTGCAATATTCTTTCTGCTCTTTCTTGCCATATCAGACTGCCCTCCTTTCTGTTAGCTGGGTCGAAATCGCCACGGCTTTTTCATATTCATCAGCATAGTTGAAGGTGATTTCGATCTCTTATTTGCTCACAATGCGGATACTGCGGATCAATTGAATCACCGCACGCCGATCAATTCCTTCCATTCCCTCGAACTGACGAAATTGATTGATCCAACGACTGCGCTCACTTTTGTTTTCCTTGACCTCCGTGATCTTTTCCTGCCAGCCCATGATAGCTGCTTGCAGCGCATCATATTCATCTGAATACTGCTTTTTCAACCCCAGGTATTCCTCTTTAGTAAGGCAGCCATTCACCAGATTCTCATACAGCCTGCCCTTATAGGAGGCAATTCGTGTCAGTTGCGTTTCACAGTTGGCGATTTGCCCACTGTATTCCTGAATCAGTTCACGGTTAAGCCGCTCTTGGCTGATGGTGGAAAGCAAGCCGTCCAGCGAAATCACATTTTCGATATGAGCTTTCAGACTTTCCGTAACACATCCGAGCAGATCACTTTCCTTCACCATTGCCGGAGATACGCAGCCGTGCTTCTTTCCGGTTGGACAGAAAAAGTATACATATTCTAGCTCAATGCAAAAAATTTGTGGGGGGACCTTCTCTTTGGATGCCAAAGAGAGGGTCCCCCCAGGTCCGCAGCCTCAATAGTCGCAACTCCGCTTCATGCGGAGCTTGCTCCTTTTCGGCTGATCTCAGCGCGGACAGGACATCCGCCACCGGCGGCTGTCCGCGCTTCGTCCCCCTCCGAGAAAG
>CAMOUF010000117.1 GCA_946626395.1 uncultured Clostridia bacterium | reverse complement strand
GCTTTTTCGTAAGCGATTGTCCTGCTTTTCCTGAACTTCCTATTCCCTGTTCAGAAGAAATGTGCTATAATAGCCGGGAAAAAATCCAAAGGAGGATACGCATGAAAAAGATTCTGTCTGTTGTACTGGCGCTGTGCCTGGCGCTGGGCTGCGCGCCAGGCCTGGCGGAAGCGCTGACTGAAAAAGCCGCGTCCGCGCCAAAGGCGGGGGACGTGGTGTACGGCTTTGAAGCCAAGGAAACCCGGCCCTACGACCTGGTGGGCGCGGAAGTAACGCTGTTTGAGCACCAGAAAACCGGCGCTCAGCTGCTGTACGTGGCCAATAACGATACCAACCGGGTGTTCCAGATCAGCTTCCGCACCCGGCCCATCGATGAAACCGGCCTGCCCCACGTGTTTGAGCATTCCACGCTGAACGGCTGCGACAAATATCCCTCCGGCAGCCTGTTCATGAACCTGATGTATCAAACCTACAACACCCACATGAACGCCTACACCACCGACGCCATGACCTACTATCCCGTGGCGTCCCTGAGCGAAGCGCAGCTGCTCAAGTATGCCGATTTCTATACCGACAGCTGCCTGCATCCCAGCATCATGAAGGATGAAAGCATCTACCGCACCGAAGCCTGGCGCTATCATATGGCGGACATGGAAGACGAACTGACCTACGAAGGCACCGTGTACACCGAAATGCTGGGCGCCTCCACCATCACTTCCGTGGCCTCCTCCAACGCCTACAAGGATATTTATCCCGGCTCCGTCATGGGCTATGAGTACGGCGGCAACCCCGATTATATCCCGGACATGACTTGGGAATCCCTCAAGGATTACCACGACAAATTCTATCATCCCTCCAACGCCCTGGTGATCCTCTATGGCCAGTTTGACGATTACACCGCCTTCCTGCGCCTGCTGGACGAAGCCTTCGCGGGCTATGAAAAGACGGATTTCCATTTCGTGGACAGCAATTATACCCCCATCACCGGCCCGGTGGTGAATAAGGTGCCCTTCCCGGTGGCCGCCGACGCTTCCACCGAAAACCAGGCCCAGATCTATTACTACATCCTGCTGCCCGGCATGAAGGACAATATTGAAGCCCGCCGCCAGATCGACATCATGGGCGATCTTATGTCCGCCGCTTCCTCCCCGCTGATCCAGAACCTGAAAAAGGCGCTGCCCACCGGCACCTTCGGCGCGGGCCGCGAGCTGGCAGGCCCCGAGGACAGCTATGTGTTCGTTGCTTCCAATGTGAATGAAAACGACGCAGAGCTCTTCAAGGCCACCGTGGACAGCACCCTGCGGAGCCTTGCGGAAACGGGCTTCTCCCAGGAAATGGTGGACACGGTGATGGCCTCCCTGAGCCTGAGCAAAAAGCTGGCCCCCGAATCCGGCGAGCCGGTGAACAACGTGACCCAGAGTCTGGCCTATTACTATTCCTGCTCCGGCAATCCTTTTGAAGCCATCGAGGCCACCGACGCTCTGGATTCCATGGACGATTGGAACAGCGACGGCACCTTCCAGCGCGTGATCACCGATTGGCTGCTGGACAAGGACCTCTACTCCCTGACCACCACCTATCCCGTGGCCGGCTTGAAGGAAGAAAAGGACGCCGCCCTCAAGGAAAAGATGGCGGGAATCAAGGCCGCCATGAGCGATGAGGAAAAGCAGGCCATTATCGACGCCACCAACGCCCAGATCCAGCCCGACGACGCCTCCGCCCTGGTGGCGCAGCTCCAGGCGGTGGACGTGGAAACCCTGCCCGAGGAATACCGCCAGTATGAATACACCGATGAAACCGGCGAAGACGGCGTGCGCCGCATCGACGTGACCGCCGCCGTGGATGACATCGGCACCACGGAAATCTACCTGGACGCCCAGACCCTGCCCCAGGAAGATATACACTATATGCGCCTGTACACCCATCTGCTGGGTGAATTGGACACCGACGCCCATACCGCGGAAGAACTGGCCGTGCTGATGAACCGGTATCTGTACAACAGCGTGTTCGGCGTATCCGTCAACGGAAAGAAGAACGATTATCATCCTTACCTGGTGTTTGAATGGACCGCTGCCAGCGAAGACCTGAAAGCGGGCTATGACCTGGTGGAGGAAATCGCCTTCCACACCCAGTTTACCGACGCCGCGAAGCTCCTTGAAAAGGTTCAGGCCCGAAAGACCGCCAAGCGCACCGAGCTGAACCGCAACCCCTACCAGGTGAGCCTGTACCGCGCCTTTGCCGTGGATCAGGAAATGTGGCGCTACTATGTGTATCTGAACCAGCTGGATTATTACGCTTTCCTGGAAAACGTGGAAGCCCAGCTCCAGGAGAACCCCGAAGAAGTGATGACGAAGCTGCAAAGCGTCCAGCGTTTCTTTGAAAACCGCCGCGGCGCCGTGACCCTGTTCGCGGGCGACGCAAACAGCATCCAGGTGAACCGTCCCCTGGCCGATCAGTTCCTGGCCAAACTGAACGACGAAGAGCGCGAGCCCGTAACCTACGATCTGCCCGTGCCCGCCAAGCGCGAGGCCGTGATCATGGACACCAATATCCAGTTCAACTGCGTCATCGCCTCTGAGGAGGCCATGGGCATGGACGCTTATGACGCGGGATTGCAGGTGGTGAATACTCTGGTGACGGACGACTACCTGACCCCCGAACTGCGGGACAAGCGCGGCGTGTACACCCCCTGGAACGGCACCATGGAGGACGCGGGCATGTACCTGATCACCTACCGCGATCCCAAGATCAAGGAAACCTTTGATGTGTACGCCACCGTGCCCGGCTACATTGCCAATCTGGACGTAACCCAGGACGTGCTCAACGGCTACATCCTGAATAACTATTCCACGCTGGCCAAGGGCGAAGGCGAACTGGCCGGAGCCGTGGCCGCAGCGGAAAACCTGGTGGCCGGCAAGCCCCTGGACAGAACGCTGACCCTGATGAAACAGCTCAAGGCCGTGACCCCCGAAACCGTGAAGGCCGCTGCCGCTTACTATCAGGCCGCATGGGACAACGGTGTGCACTCCACCGCTGGCAGCGCCGCCATGATCAATGAAAACGCCGATCTGTACGACGTGATCCTCAATCCCTTCGGCGCGGTGGACACCTCCGCCCAGGAATTCGCCGACGCGGCGGAAGGCAGCGAATACTATGAGGCTGTGCGCTTCGTGTTTGAAAACGGCCTGATGCTCCCTGCTGGCGACACCGAATTCGGCACGGAAGCCCCTGCCACGGCCAGCGACCTGTACGCCGCGCTGTACGTGCTGGTGGGCGGCCCCCTGAACCCCGAAGAAGCCTTCGCCTTTATGGCCCAGAACGGCCTGGTGCCCGAAGGCCTGGAGGCCGATACCCAAATGAACAACGCGGAGGGCGCGGGGCTCTTTGGCACGCTGACCACCGCTCTGGGCGCTCCCTTCACTCCTGAAGTGGCGGAAGACGCTGTGGAAGCGCCCCTGACCCGCGGCGGCCTGGCCCAGATGATCCAGTCCTTCGTGAGCCTGCTGCAATAATCCGTTCACTCCCGCCCGTCCGGCTTTATCGCCGGGCGGGTTCAGAGCATCGACAAAATTGATACAGGAAGCAAATTTCATTTGCTCCTCGGCGGCGCACATGTCGCCGCCTGCGGATTACAATCGAAGAGGCTACGGCCCCTTCGATGCATCCCATGGGTTTGTTGACGGTCTGGCCCGTCCGGCTTTATCGCCGGGCGGGCTTTTTCTGTTTGCCCAAGTCTGCGCTCTTCATGGCACGAAAAAAGCAGGGCGTTCACCCTGCTATGCCGCTGTGCACTTTACGGTCCACGCTATAAACAATCAACCTTTACTTTATAACATAACTGCTTCAGGGAGCAGCGTTCCCAGGCCCCTGTTCTGTCAGCCCGGCGATGCGCAGCATTTCGCCCCGCAGATAATCGCACAGCCGTTCTTTTTCCTCATTGGGCGGCAGGTCGGGGTTATAGCGGGTAGGCACGCCGAAGGTGATGGTGCGCCTGCGCTTATCGGCGTACAGGGGCACGAACAGGGGGCAGTTGCCTGTTTTATTGCAGTACAGCTGACCGATCATGGTAAACCCGGTAAAAAATTCGCTCACGCCCTCCCGCACGTAGCGATGGTCGGCGGAGGTATCGGCGTTTTCCGGGAACAGGAGGATATTGTCTCCAGCCTGCATGGCGGCGATGGTTTCCCGGAAGGTCTGCATCAGCTTGCGGGGGTTGTCGTGATACACCGGGATGCAGTCCACGGACTTCATCACCCAGCTTAAAAAAGGAGCGCCCACATGCCGCATGAACCAGCGCAGAAATTTCCGCTTGATGCCATGGCTGCTTTGGAAGGTGCCGTTCATGGTGCGCTCCACGATGGCTTCTTTGTCCGTCATTTCATAGGCCACCCAGGGCCGGAAGGAAAAGGGCACATACAGGGTGGACACCACCGGGCCGTAGATTTCCCCATGGTTGCACACGAACACGCAGGGTACGTCCTTGTCCAGCTGCACCCTTTCCCGGCCGATGATTTTATGGTAATACAGGGGCCGCAGCACCACCAGGATCACCTTGATGCCGTAGCGCTTGAGGCTTTTGCGCACCACCACGGCCTCCAGTTGGGCGCGCAGGGCGGGATTGTCCTCCCCGTCCTTTTGCAGCTCCATATATTTTTTCAGCTTGCCCAGATGCTGCCGGGTGAGGGGAAAGCCCAGGGCGAACAGGATCGCAACCGCCACCAGCGCCAGGGCGGGCAGGGTCAGAAGGGGCGAAAAAGAGCGGAAGGCGATGTCCCAGTCGTTGGGAAAATCGGTGGCGGTATAAATGCAGATCAGGGTCAGCCCCGCCAGGGCCACCATCTGGCCTGCCAGAGAGGAGATTTCGATGCGCACCTGCTGCAGCCTGTCCATGGCGCGGCCGGGCGTGTGCCCGGTGGCAAAAGCCGCCACCCGGCGCATATCCGATTCCATGTTGACCAGCACCCGCACGCACATCGTGGCCCCGGCGGTGCACAGCATCAGGGCGATATAGCCGAATACGCCCATTTTTTCCAAAGAGCGGACGAACAGCACAAGCCCGTACAGCCACAGCACCAGCCCCGCCATCAGCACCAGATTGGGGTCGGATTCCTTAGCCTTATGCCGCCGCATCAGCCAATCGGTGGCCATGGAAGCCGCGTAGGTGTACAGCAGCGCGATGGCCATGCACACGATCAGCGCGTCCGCCGTGACGGCAAAATAAGTATAGATCATCACCTGGGTCACCTGCACCCCGGCGGCCACCACCAGCATGATGCGCTGGAACATTTTATAGGCGTGAACCCCCCGCAGGGCTTCAATTTCGGCTTTATCCTCTTCGGTAAAAGGCACCAGGCGCTGGCCCATCCGGTCCAGGGGGAAGGATTCCAGGATGCCGCTGAGCACATAGCCGCCCAGCAGCGCCCACACCGTATAGCGGGACAGGGGGCTGAGCAGCAGCATCAAAAGCAAAAAAGGCAGGAATAAAAACTGCACCCCGCAGATGCGCCAGAAGATCCGGCTGTGCTTCTTTCCTTCGATCAGCGATTTTTCCAGCACATATCTGGTGATGGCGGGCCGCACCACCATGCACAGCACAATGCCCGCCAGCCGCCAAAAATCGGCGTTTTCCAGGCGGATGGGATACACTGTCATCAGCGCCAGCGCCAGCACAAAAAAAACGATCATGATCGCCGTGGCGATGCGGCGGGTGCGTTTGTCCAGCATTCCCAGGCGGTTGGGCTCTCGGAGGGAGCTGAGCAGCAGCACGATCTCCCCGGCCAGATACATGGCTCCCCCCAGAATCGGCAGGCTGAGCATCACGTTGGACGCCAGCATACAATATAAATATGAATATAATGTGCCAATGGTCATGAAACTGCCAACAGCATTGGTTTCCTGTTCCCTTTGCCTGTCCATTCGCAGCCCCCTTTCCTCTGTGTTCGTTTCATTGTAGCGCTTTTTGTCAAAATTAGCAAGGGAGGAAAAAAGAAAAGCCAGGGCACCCGCTTAAGAAAAGGCATAGAGAACGAGCGTTCAGATTGCAGTGGTTCCAAGTCTGGATTCGTTTCTTGTGTCAGTCTATGTTCTCTGCACTCTATTGCTATTGCCTATTGTCTTTTCCCGTCCAAGGCGTATCCAATCAGCGCGCCGCCGGGGGCGTAGATCAGCTTCAGGGAAAAGCAATCCTGCCGGGAAATAAGCAGGGGCAGGAACACCCGGTCCCCCTCCCACAGGTTGAGGCTCATCACCTCATCCACGGGCACCCACTGGAGCACCCCCTCCCGGCATTCCGGCAGCTTCGCGGCGTCCGTTTCGGCGGTGTAGAGGAAGGTCAGCTCGTTGCCCCAGTCCGGCAGGATGAAGGTGAGAATGCCCCGGAGGCGCAGGTTTTTCAACTCCATCCCCGCCTCCTCCCGGGCCTCCCGCAGCATGCATTCCTCCGGGCTTTCGTTCTCCTCCAGGTGCCCGCCAATGCCGATCCATTTTCCGGCGTTTTCGTCCTGGTTCTTTTTGGTCCGGTGCAGCATCAGATAGCACCCGTCCCGCTCCACATAGCAAAGGGTCGTTAACCGCATGGCCTGTCCTCCCCATCTGTTTCAGATTCATGTGCTTTTATTATACGCGATGTTTTTTTCCGGAGCAACCTTTGCTTTGGCCCACAATCAAAATCCGTGGGTCCGGGGGCGGCGGAGCAGGGGAGATATTTCCGGGGGATTTATCATGCTTTTTGCGCGAATGGGATGAATTTTTCCATATCCTCCATATGTACAGAAAAAATACACTTTTCAGCTTCTATGGAAATGTGATATAATAATGGGAAACCAAAGGGGGAAGGAAGCGGCCTTATGCGCAGCATGACGGGGTATGGACGGCGGCAGGTGAGCCGGGACGGACGGGAAATGACGGTGGAAGTGAAAACGGTGAACCACCGGTTTTTGGATCTGGCCTGCCGGATGCCCCGGGCCCTGACCTTCGCGGAGGACGCGGTGAGAAAGCAGATCGGCGCGTGCCTGCGGCGGGGCCACGCGGACGTGAACGTCACCTATGTGAACACGCGGCAGGACGCCCGGGAAGTCAGGCTGGATGAAGGGCTGGCCCTGCAATATAAAGAGGCCCTGCTGTCCGCCCGGCTGCTCACCCGGAAGGAACGCTCCTCCTTCACCGACCAGGACGTGGCCTGGATCGTGGCCCAGCCCGACGTGGTGCAGGTGACGGTGAAGGAAGAGGATCAGGAAGCGGTGCTTTCCCTGCTCCTGGAAACGCTGGCGGAGGCCCTTTCCGACGTTGCCGCCATGCGGGAGCGGGAAGGGAAAGCGCTTAAGGAGGATCTGACCCTGCATTTAAACGAGGTGGCCCGGCTGCGGGACGAAATCGCCCTGCTGGCGCCCGAGGTGCCTTTGACTTATCAGGAAAAAATGCAGGCCCGGGTCCGGGAACTGGGGGTCAAGGAAATCGACCCTCAGCGCCTGGCCCAGGAAGTGGCCTTGATGGCGGACCGATGCGCCATCGACGAGGAATTGTCCCGGCTGATTTCCCATATCGCCCAGATGCGTCAGGCCATTGCCCAGGAGGGCGAAACGGGCCGCCGCCTGGATTTTCTCACCCAGGAATTGAACCGGGAAGCCAACACCATCGGCTCCAAGGCCTCCGACGCGGAGATCACCAAGCTGGTGGTGGCCATGAAGAGCGAAATCGAAAAGCTGCGCGAGCAGGTGCAGAATGTGGAGTAAAGCAATGAAGCTGTTGAACGTGGGGTTTGGCAATATGGTGTCCGCCGGGCGGATCGTGGCGGTGATCGCGCCGGATTCCGCGCCGGTGAAGCGCATGATCCAGGAGGCCCGGGACCGGGGCCGCCTGATCGACGCCACCGCAGGCCGCCGCACCCGGGCGGTGCTGATGATGGACACGGATCATGTGGTGCTGTCCGCCGTGCAGCCGGAAACCATCGCCGGCCGGCTTCAGCCGGAGGAAGCGTGATTTGATACTTCAAAAGAAGAGGGGATGCGGCTTATGAAGGAAGAAAGAAAGAGCATGCTCATTGTGATCTCCGGGCCGTCCGGCGTGGGGAAGGGCACCATTTACAACCGCCTCTTGGACAGCGACCCCAGCCTGACCTTTTCCGTCAGCGTCACCACCCGGGCCCCCCGCCACGGGGAAACGGACGGGGTGGATTATTTCTTCATTACCGATCAGCAATATCAGGAATTGGTTGCTCAGGACGCGTTCCTGGAGCACGCCGACGTGCACGGCCATTCCTACGGCACCCTCAAAAGCCAGATTCAGGAAAAGCTGGAAAAGGGCCTGAACGTGGTGCTGGATATCGACCCCCAGGGGGCCAGACAGGTCATGGCCCAATGGGCGAACTGCGTGTCCATCTTCCTGCTGCCGCCCTCTTATCAAAAGCTGCGGGAGCGGCTCTATGGCCGCAATACCGATGACCCAAAGGAAATCGAACGCCGATTGAACAATGCCCGGGGCGAAATCGCCCAGGTGGGCATGTATCAATATACGGTGGTGAATGATGATCTGGAGCTGGCCTTCGACCAGGTGTCCGCCATCATCGCCGCCGAAAAACAGCGCACCAGCCGGTATTTCCCGGTGGTGGAATAATCAATATTGCAATCCAAGCAAGGGAGGAAACAAACATGCCTGTGAATAAACCCGCAATTGACGAACTGGACCAGAAGGTGGACTGCCGCTATACCCTGGTGGTGGAAAGCGCCAAGCGCGCCCGGGAGCTGGTGGGCGGCTCTCAGCCCCTCATCGACCCCAAGGATAAAAAGCCCGTGTCCATCGCCGTGGATGAAATCAACCGGGGCTTGCTGACCTATCACCGCAACCTGGAAGACGAAGAGGAATAACCGCGCCATGTCTTTGGAAGGAAAAAACGTGGTGCTGGGGGTGACGGGAGGCATCGCGGCCTATAAGGCCTGCGAGCTCACCTCCCGGCTGCGCAAGGCCGGGGCCCAGGTGTACGTGATCATGACGAAGAACGCCACGGAATTTGTGGGCCCCCTCACCTTTGAAACCCTCAGCAGCCATCCCGCTGTGACGGATACCTTCGCCCGGCCCGATACCTGGGAAGTGGAGCATATCGCCCTGGCCAAGCGGGCGGATGTGTTCGTAATCGCCCCCGCCACCGCCAATATCCTGGCGAAAATGGCCCACGGCATCGCCGACGATATGCTGTCCACCACCGTGCTGGCCACCCGCGCTCCCGTGCTGGCGGCCCCGGCCATGAATACCGGCATGTGGGAAAACATCGCCACCCGGGAAAACGTGGCGCTGCTTAAAAAACGGGGCGTGCGCTTCGTGGGGCCCGAAGGGGGCTTCCTGGCCTGCGGCGACAGCGGCGTGGGCCGGATGAGCGAGCCCAAGGAAATCTTTGATGAAATCGAAAGCATCCTGAACCCCAAGCGGGATATGGAGGGCCTGCGCGTACTGGTAACGGCGGGGCCCACCCAGGAAAAGATCGACCCTGTGCGGTATATTTCCAACCGCTCCAGCGGCAAAATGGGCTACGCCATCGCGGAGGCGGCGGCGGAAAGAGGGGCCAAGGTGACGCTGGTCACGGGCCCCACCCGCCTGGAAATCCCCCGGGGAGTGACCGGTGTGCCCATTACATCCACCCAGGATCTGTTCGATGAAATGACCGCCCGGTGCCAGGAAGCGGATATCGTGATCCAGGCCGCCGCCCCGGCGGATTTTACCCCTGCCCATGTGGCGGAGCAAAAAATCAAAAAGCACGGGGACGGGGATATGACGCTTCTGCTGCGCCAGACCCCCGACGTGGCCGCCCAGGTGGGCCGATTGAAGCACGAAGGCCAGGTGCTGGTGGGCTTTGCCGCCGAAACCAACGACGTGCTGGAAAACGCCCAGGGCAAGCTGAAAAAGAAAAACCTGGATATGATCGTGGCCAACGATGTGACCTCTCCCGGCGCGGGGTTCGACGTAGATACCAATATCGTCACCTTCGTGACGGCGGCGGGCATGGAAACCCTGCCCTGCCTGCCCAAAAAACAAGGGGCCCAGGAGCTGCTGGACCGGGCCATGAAAATCCTGACGGGGAAACGTTAAAACAGCCCCGGCGCTTCCCGCTTCATGGGAACACAAGCGGGAAGAAAGCAGAAGATATTTTCCCATATGGCTTTCTTGGAAAGGGGTGTGGGGGAAACCATTCTTTGGCCTCCAAAGAATGGTTTCCCCCACAAAAAGGAGGAACCAGGGTTGTACGCGGAGATCATCGTGGATATTGCGTCCGAGGAGGTGGACCGCGTATTTACCTACCGGGCGCCGGACACGCTGAACATTCAGCCCGGCATGCGGGTGCGGGTGCCCTTCGGCCCCCGGGAAAAGGAAGGATTCGTGATTCGCTTAAAGGAAACGGCGGATTACGACGAAAGCAAAATCAAGCCTATCCTGGCGGCGCTGGAAAACTACCCCGCTCTGCTGCCGGAGCTGATGGCCCTGGCCTGGGAAATCCGGGACAGGTGCCATTGTCCTTTGTGCGAAGCGCTGCGGCTGATGCTGCCCGCGGAAATGCGGGGTGGCCGGGTCAAGGTGAAAACCCGGGAAATGGCCCGGCTGAAAATCCCTCCGGAAAGGATCGAGGAAGCCATCGCCGCCCATAAGCGCTCCAAGAAAAAGCAGATGCTCATCCGCCTGCTTTCGGACGGCGAACCCCATCCCGTGGACGAGCTGAAAGAAATGGTGTCCAACCTCCGGGAACCGCTGAATGATCTGGCGGAAAGGGAGCTGGTGGAGCTCTTTGAGGAGGAAGCCCTCCGCGCCCCTTACTATGGCCGGGTGGACGCGCCGCCGGACCCCCAGCTGACCCCGGAGCAGGAGGAGGCCCTGTCTGAGCTCCTTCCCGCTTTGCGGGGAAAGAGCAAACCTTTTCTGCTGCAAGGGGTCACCGGGTCGGGGAAAACGGAAGTGTATATCCGCCTGGTGCGGCAGGCGCTGAAAATGGGCAAGGGCGCTATTATCCTGGTGCCCGAAATCGTGCTGACCCCCCAAATGATCAATTGGTTCCGCTCCCGGTTCGGGGATGCCATGGCCGTGCTCCATTCCCGGCTCAGCGCCGGGGAGCGGTTCGACGAATGGCGCAGGATTCGCCGGGGGGACGCCCGCATCGTGATCGGGGCCCGGTCCGCTGTGTTCGCGCCGGGGGAAGGGCTGGGCGTGATCATCGTGGATGAGGAGCACGAACAGACCTACCTGTCCGACCGCTTCCCCCAGTATGACGCAAGGGAGATCGCCGCGTCCCGGGGCAAAAGGGAAGGGGCCGCGGTGCTTTTGGCCAGCGCCACCCCCAGCATCTATTCTTACGCCATGTGCCGCCGGGGGGACTATACCCTGATCGAAATGCCCCACCGGGTGCTGAACCGGCCGCTGCCCAGGATCCATTTGGTGGATATGCGCCAGGAGCTGCGCATGGGCAACCACGGCATGTTCTCCGGCCTGCTCCAGGAAAAGCTGGAACAGTGCATCGCCCAGGGCCACCAGGCCATGCTGTTCATCAACCGCCGGGGCTATGCCAGCTCCGTCAACTGCCGCAAGTGCGGGGAAACCATCAAGTGCTCCCGGTGCGACGTGTCCATGACCTACCATAGCGTGGATCAAACCCTGCGCTGCCATTACTGCGGGGAAATCCGCCCCATGCCCAAAGCGTGCCCCGCCTGCGGCAGCCCGTATATCAAGCCTATGGGCATCGGCACCCAGAAGGTGGAGGAAGAGCTGAATAAACGCTTCCCCGGGGCCGGGGTCATCCGCATGGACGTGGACACCACCGCCGAAAAAAACGCCCACTTTGAACTGGTGGACAGGTTCCGGGCGGGCCAGGCCAAAATCCTGCTGGGCACCCAGATGATCGCCAAAGGGCTGGATTTTCCCCAGGTGACCCTGGTGGGCGCGGTGATGGCGGATTTGACCTTGAACTTTCCCGACTACCGCTCCGCTGAAAGGACCTATCAGCTGCTGGTGCAGGTGGCAGGAAGGGCGGGCCGGGGAGAGGACCCCGGCGAAGTGGTGATCCAGACCTACCAGCCGGATCACTACGCCATCCAGTACGCCGCCATGCAGGATTACCGGGCCTACTTTAACCGGGAATTTGAGCGCAGGAAAAGCGATTTGTATCCGCCCTTCACCATGATGGCCCGCTTTCTGTGCGAGGCCAGGGAAATGCCGGTGGCCATGGCCGCGGCGGAAAGCATCAAAAACAGGATCGTGGAGGAGTTTTCCTTAACGCCCCTGTTCCGGCGCATCTTTTTTATCCGGGCCGACGAAGCGCCCATTACCCGCATCCAGGACAGGGCCCGGGCCCAGGTGCTGATGAAGCTGCTGAACCACCCGGATACCGACGCGCTGCTTCGGCGCTTTCAGGAAATGGCGGGGGGGGAATACGCCGCGAAGGTGACCCTGGAAATCAATCCGGCGTCGCTGGCATGAGAGATGAAGTTCAAAGTTCTAAGTTCTAAGCGGATCGTGTCCGCGTCCTGCTTTTCAATCGCAAAACTATTTTGGGCTTGGAACATGGAACTTAAAATTCAGAACTGAAAAAACATTTTCGCTGCAAAAAGGAGACTGCACAATATGGTTCGCAAGATTTTGGAGCTGGGGGACGAAAGCCTGCGGAAGGTTTGCAAGCCCATGAAAACCTACGACCTGCGCCTGTGGCTGCTGCTGCGGGACATGGCCGAAACCATGTACAAAGCCGACGGCGTGGGCCTGGCCGCGCCCCAGGTGGGCATTCTGCGCCGGGTGGTGGTGATCGACGTGGGGGACGACCATGGGCTGATCGAGCTGGTGAACCCCGAAATCATCGCTGCCGAGGGGGAGCAGGCAGGCAGCGAGGGGTGCCTGAGCGTGCCGGGCAGACGGGGCTATGTGGTGCGGCCCAATAAAGTCACCGTCCGGGCCCAGGACCGGAAGGGCAAGCATTTTGAAATCACCGGGGAAGGGCTCCTGGCCCGGGCTCTGTGCCACGAGATCGACCATCTGGACGGCATCATCTACGTGGATAAAATGGATCATGAAATCTTTGACGACGATGAAGAAGAAGCCCAGGAGGAGAAGTAAATGCGCGTGGTGTTTCTGGGCACGCCGGAGTTTGGCGTGCCGTCCCTGCAGGCGCTGGTCAAGGCGGGCTATGATGTGGTGGGCGTGTTCACCCAGCCCGATAAGCCCAAGGGCCGGGGCAATAAAATGCTGCCCAGCCCGGTAAAAACCTGCGCGCTGGAACAGGGCATCCCCGTGTATCAGCCGGTGAAAATCCGGGTGGACGGGGTGGAGGATTTAAAAGCGCTGCGCCCCGACCTGTGCGTCACCGCGGCCTTCGGACAGATTTTGTCCCAGGAAATATTGGATATTCCCGCCATCGGCACGGTGAACGTGCATTCCTCCCTGCTGCCCCAATACCGCGGCTCCGCGCCCATCAACTGGGCCATTATGGAAGGGGAGACCGTCACCGGCGTAACCACCATGATGACGGATAAGGGATTGGACACCGGCGATATTTTGCTGCAAAAAGAAATCCAGATCCTGCCCGGGGAAACCGCCGAGGAGCTGACAGCCCGCATGGCCCCCATCGGGGCGGAACTGCTCATCGAAACCATCCGGGGCCTGGAAGCCGGCACGGTCCAGCGCAGGAAACAGGAAGAAGAAAAGTCCAGCTATTTCCCCATGCTGAAAAAGGAAATGGGGGAGATCGACTGGCGGTTGCCCGCTCATAAAATCGTGTGCCTCATCCGGGGCCTGACCCCCTGGCCGGGCTGCTCCTTTGTCTGGGGGGACCATGAAACCGTCAAGGTCTGGCAGGCCGAGGAAGCGGAGAACCCCGGCAAAGCCCCGGGGCAGATCATTTGCGCCGACGCAAAAGGCGGCCTGGTCATCGCCGCGGGGGAAGGGGCCGTGCGCGTTCTGGAAATGCAGGCCCCCGGTGGAAAGCGAATGAACCCGAAAGATTACCTGCGGGGCCATCCCGTACACTATACCCAATGCAGCGTGACGGAGGAAGCACATGGATAAAGACAATCGTCCCGGCGGCAAAAAGCCCTATTCCCCCAAGCCCCGCGGCACAGACGGCAGAAAGCCTTCCGGCAAGCCGGGGGACAGAAAGCCCTATGGAAAACCGGCAAATAAGGCGACGGGCCAGCGGTTCGGCCGTCCGGCGGGGAAGCCTTATGGCCGCCCGGCGAATCCGGCGAAAAAAACGGCTCCTGATCCCAACGCTCCTTCCAGCCTGAGCAGGAAGGTGGCGCTGCAGATTTTCCAGGACGTGGTAAGAAAGGACGCTTATGCCGCCCTGTCCCTGGACGACCGGATGAAGGACGTGAACCTTTCCCAACTGGACAAGCGCTTCTGCGCCTCCATCGTGTACCGCACCCTGGAAAACCTGATCCGCATCGACTATGTGCTGGGCTTTTTCCTCTCTGACGCGGATAACCTGGAGCCCACCGTGCGGGATATCCTGCGCATCAGCGTGTGCCAGCTTTTGTTCCACGACCGGATTCCCGAAAACGCCATCGTGGACGAGGCGGTGAAGCTGACCCGGGGCGCCGGGCTGGAGGGCCTGACGGGGCTGACCAACGCGGTGCTGCGGTCGGTGATCCGGGGCAAGGACGAAATCAAATGGCCCGCCAAAGAAGAAGGCGCCAAATATCTTTCCATCATGTATTCCGTGCCCCTGTGGCTGGCGGAAAGGCTCATGGAAGCCTATGGCCCAGAAACCGCGGAGCAGATTTGCTCCTTCCGCAGCGATTCTCACTATACCACCATCCGGCCCAACCTTTCCCGCTTGGACGACGCCGCCTTTGAAAAGCTGCTGGAAAAAAAGGTGTGGGAAGTGGAAAAGGGCAAGGCGGCCCACGCCTGGCGGGTGAAGCTGGCCTCTGAAATCGCCCGGGACGCGGACTATCTGGCGGGCAATTTCTCCATCCAGGGGGAAAGCAGCATGATGGCCGCTCAGGCGGTAGGTGTAAAAATGGGCATGCAGGTGCTGGACTGCTGCGCCGCTCCCGGCGGGAAAACGGCGTATCTGGCGGAGACCATGAACGGCACGGGCCGGGTATACGCCTGGGACGTGCATGAGCATCGGGTGACGCTGATCCGTGCCATGGCCCGGCGGCTGCGGCTGGAAAACGTGCGGCCTGTGATGCGGGACGCGGCGGCGCTGAAAGAGGATCTGGTTTCCACCATGGACGCGGTGCTTTTGGACGCGCCCTGCTCCGGCCTGGGGGTCATGGACAATAAACCGGATATCAAATACCGGGCCACCCCCGAATCCGTGAAGGAACTGACGGCGCTGCAGGCCCGGCTGCTGGACACCTGCTGCCGGTATGTGAAGCGCAACGGCGTCCTGGTGTATTCCACCTGCTCGGTGCTGCCGGAGGAAAACGGGGAGCAGATTCAGCGGTTCCTTTCCGCCCATCCGGAATTTGCATTATCGCCCCTGCCGGAGACCATCGGGGAGGAATTCCGAAACCACTATACCGAAACGGGCCTGCAATTGCTGCCCCATCGGGATCATGTGGAGGGCTTCTTCATTGCGCGGCTGAAGCGGGTCAAGTAAATGGAAAATATGAAAACAGAGTGGATGGGCCTGTATCCGGAGGAACTGAAGCAGGCGCTGAGCGATATGGGAGAAAAGCCCTTCCGGGCGGGCCAGATTTTTTCCTGGCTCCATAAGGGGGCCAGGTTTGAGGAAATGACCAACCTGCCCCTGTCCCTGCGCCAGCGGCTTTCGGAGGCGGGCATCGATCAGCCCGTGACTGTGCTGGAAACCCGGGTGTCCAAGATAGACGGCACGGAGAAATTCCTCTTTTCCCTGCCGGATAACAACTGCGTGGAAGGCGTGCTGATGCGCTACCACTACGGGGCCACGCTGTGCGTTTCCACCCAGGTGGGATGCAAAATGGGCTGCCGCTTCTGCGCCAGCACCCTGGACGGGTGCGTGCGGAACCTGACCGCCGCGGAAATGCTGGGCCAGGTGCAGTGCGCCAACCAGGCGCTGAACGGCGAACGGGTGCACAATATCGTGCTCATGGGCAGCGGCGAACCCATGGACAACTACGACCAGGTGGTGCGCTTCCTGCGGCTGGTGTCCCACCCCGAGGGGCTGAACGTGGGCCTGCGCCATATTTCCGTCAGCACCTGCGGGCTGGTGCCCCAGATGAAAAAATTCGCGGAGGAAGGGCTGCCGGTGACGCTGTCCCTGTCCCTTCACGCGCCCAATGACCAGATTCGGCGGCAGCTGATGCCCATCGCCCAGCGCTACACCATCCGGGAACCCCTGGACGCCTGCCGGTATTATATTGAAAAAACAGGGCGGCGGGTGGTGCTGGAATACGCGCTGATCGACCATGTGAATGCCAGCCCCGACTGCGCCAGGGAACTGGCGGGCATCCTGCGGGGCATGCAGTGCCATGTGAACCTGATCCCCCTGAACACGGTGAAGGAAAGAAACCTGTTCGGGGTCACGGAGGAGCAGGTGCGCGCTTTCCTCAGCGAGCTGGAAAAATGCCATATTTCCGCCACGCGGCGGCGGGAAATGGGCGATGATATCGAAGGCGCCTGCGGACAGCTTCGGAAGAAATATTTACGGGAGGATCCTACATGATTTCGGCAGCCAGGACCCATATTGGCAAGGTGCGCGCCTCCAACCAGGACGCGCTGCTGGTGCTGCCCGGCGCCTTCGGCGTGTTCGGGGTGGCGGATGGCATGGGCGGCCATAAGGCCGGGGACGTGGCCAGCAAAATGGCCGTCAGCGTGGTGGAGCGGGCGCTCCGGGACGCGCGCCCGTCCCAGGATTTGCTCATGGCCGCCATTGAAGAAGCCAACCTGCTGATTTGGGAAGAGCAATTGGACAACCCCGATTACAGCGGCATGGGCACCACCATGACCCTGATCTGGGAGGACAGGGATCGGGTGCTGCTGGGCCACGTGGGCGACAGCCGGGCTTACCGGGTGCGTCAGGGCCAGATCGTCCAGATCAGCCAGGATCATTCCATGGTGGCGGAATTGGTGCGCCAGGGCATGATCACCCAGGAGGAAGCGGCGGTGCACCCCTACCGGAACATCATCACCCGGGCTCTTGGCACGGCGGACTCCATCGAGGTGGACGTGGCCGAGTTCGATAAGCGGCCCGGCGACCTGTTTTTGATCTGCTCCGATGGCCTTTCTGAATACGTGAAGCCTGCCCGGATGCTGGATATCCTGCGCCGGGATTCCCTGGAAAAGGCGGCGGACATCCTGCTGAGCCTGGCCCTGGACGGCGGCGGACGGGACAACATTTCCCTGGTGCTGGCGGAGGTGGCCCCATGATCGGCAAGGTGCTGGACAACCGCTATGAGCTGGTGGAGTTTATCGGCAAGGGCGGCATGGCGCTGGTGTACCGGGCCATCGACAAGCGCACGGGCCATTCGGTGGCAGTGAAGATCCTGCGGCCGGAGTTTAACCAGGACGCGGAGTTTTCCGCCCGCTTCCAGCGGGAGGCCCTGGCCGCCAGCCGCATGAGCCATCACAACATCGTGAATTTATTGGACGTGGGCCAGGCGGACGATATGCGCTACCTGGTCATGGAATACGTGCAGGGCAGGACCCTCAAGGACGTGATCAGGCAGAAAGGCGCGCTGCCCCCTACGGTGGCCGCCCAGATCGGCATCCGCATCCTGTCCGCCCTGCAGCACGCCCACAAAAACGGCATCATCCATCGGGATATCAAGCCCCAGAACGTGCTGGTGCATAAGGACGGCCTGATCAAGGTGGCGGACTTCGGCATCGCCCGGGTGGCGGGCAGGGATACCCTGAGCACGGAAGACAGCGTGATGGGCTCGGTGCATTATTTTTCGCCGGAGCAGGCCCAGGGCAAGCCCGTCACCGCGGCCAGCGATTTATACAGCGTGGGCGTGGTGCTCTATGAAATGCTCACCGGCCAGCCGCCCTTTGACGGCGACACCCCCGTGGCGGTGGCCATGCAGCACATCGGCAGCAAGCCCCGGCCTATCAGCGAGCTGAACCCCGCCGTGCCCCCCGCCATGGAGCAGGTGGTGGAAAAGGCCATGGAAAAGCGGCCGGAGAAACGGTATCAGAGCGCCCTGGAAATGGCCAAGGATCTGCAATGGGCCCTGCAGGAGCCCGACGCGACCTGGCTGGGCCGCCTGCCCGACCAGCCCATTTCTTCCCTGGTTTATCACACCGGCACCACCGGCAAGCAAAAGCCGGTGCGGAGCTGGAAATCCATCGCCGTGCAGGCCGGGGCCATCGCCATGGTCGTGGTGGTCATCGTGGGCGTCATGGCGGGGGGACTGCTGATTTACGATCAGGTGGTCAACCTGACCGAAGCGCCTTACTGCCTGGATGAAACGGAGGCCGACGCCTCCCGCCTGGTGTTCCGCTCCGGGCTGATGCCTGAAATCACCCGGGTCAGCGACCCCGTCAAGCCCGTGGGCACGGTGATCATGCAGTCGCCCCAATTCGGCACTTCCATGCGCAAAGGGGAAACGGTGCTGCTTACCGTGTCCACCGGCCCCCAGCAGCAGGAAATCCCCACCCTGATCGGCCAGAATGTGGAAAGCGCCCGGAACGAACTGGACCGCCTGGGCCTGACCCTGCTGGCCCTGCCCACCCGCCAATTGTCCACCTATCCCTGGGACACGGTGCTCACCCAAAGCCCTGCCGCCGGGGAAATGGCGCCCAGCGGCACGGTGGTGCAGGTGAGCCTGAGCGGCGGCAGCGTGACGCTGCCGGACTTTGTGGGCATGACACGGCAGGAGGCCATGTTTCAGATCCAGCAGCTGAATTTGCAGCTGGTGGAATTCCGGGATGTGCAGGTGGCCGACGCCACCCAGTTTGAGCATGTGGCGGCCCAGTCCTTTTTTGACAGCGAATCCAACACCTATCAGCCGGGGGACCAGGTGATGCAGCAGACCCAGGTGATGCTGGCGGTGTACGTGTCCAACCAGCCCACGGCAGGCGTGGAGCCCGCGCCAACCGACGCCCTGTATCCCTCCGAAACGGAGGAGCCGCAATGAACGAAGGAACCATTGTGCGCGGCCGGGGCGGGTTTTATACCGTCCGGGATCAAAGCGGCAGCGAATTCGTGCTGCGGGCCAAGAAAAAATTCCGCAGGCAGCATATATCCCCGCTGGTGGGGGACCGGGTGCTGTTCACCCCCGGCCAGGGCAAGGAAGAAGGCAAGGAGGAGGACGGCTGGGTAGAGGAAATCCTGCCCCGGGTCAGCGTGTGCCTGCGTCCGCCGGTGGCCAATGTGACGGTGCTGTGCATCGTGGCTGCCCCTGCCCCCGCGCCGGACTGGCTGCTGGTGGATAAGCTGATGATTTTTTCCCGCAAGCAGGGGATGAAGCCGCTGCTGATCCTGAATAAAAGCGACCTGCCCGGCGCGGAGGAAACCTTCCGCCTGGCAAAAGAGATGTATGCCGGGGCCGAGATGGAGGTCGTATCCGTCAGCGCCCAAAGCGGGGAACAGGCGGAGGAAGTGCGAAGCAGGCTCCGGGGCGGCGTATGCTGCTTTTCGGGGCAGTCCGGCGTGGGGAAATCCACGCTGCTCAATGCGCTGTTCGGCCTGAACCAGGAAACGGGGGATATCAGCCGCAAGATCCAGCGGGGAAAAAATACCACCCGCCACGCGGAGCTGTTCACCTTCGGGGATGTCCAGGTGATCGACACGCCGGGATTCAGCCTGCTGGAAATGGACGAGGTGTTTGACCCGGTGCTGCTGCGGGATTATTACCCGGAGTTTGCCCCTTACCAGGATCAGTGCCGCTTTTCCCCCTGCTATCACGGAAGCGAACCGGGCTGCGCGGTGCTGCGGGCCGCCCGGGACGGGGCCATTCATCCCGCCCGGCTGGAAAGATACCATACGCTGCTGGCGGACTGCCGCCAGGCTTGGAGAGATAGATATGATTAAGCTGACGCCTTCCCTGCTGGCCGCCGACCTGATGAACCTGGGCGGCGAAATCGAAGCGATGATGAAGTGCGGCGTGGATCAATTGCACTTTGACGTAATGGACGCCCATTTCGTGCCCAACCTTTCCTTTGGCCCCTCCTTCTGCCGGGCCATCCACCGGCGCTTTCCGGAACTGAAAATCGACGCCCATCTGATGATGGACAACGCCCTGGATTACTTGGATGCGTTTGTGGGCTATGGGGCGTCCAGCGTGACGGTGCATGAAGAAGCGTTTGCCGACCCCGGCGCGGCGCTCAGGGCCATTCACGAAAAGGGCGTTCAGGCGGGCCTGTCGGTAAAGCCCGGCACCCCGGCGGAGGCGCTGCTGCCCTATCTTGACCAGGCCGATATCATTCTGATCATGACGGTGGAGCCGGGCTTCGGCGGGCAAAAGTTCATGCCGGATCAGGTGGAAAAAATCCGCTTCCTGCGCCGGGCGGGATACCGGGGCGTGATCGCCGTGGACGGCGGCGTGTGCCCGGATAACGCGGCCTTGCTTCAGCAGGCCGGAGCCAACTGGCTGGTGATGGGCACCGCGTTTTTCCGTTCCCCCGATCCCCAGGCCGTGGCCCGGGCAGTCGAGGAATTGAATGAGAAGGAAGGAAATAGGCAATAGGCAACAGGCAATAGATGAAAGTACACGTAATGATTTTCTTGGCGGATGACCCGAACCTGCAAATTTTCCTGCCAGCAATCGTATCAATATTTTTATTCGTCTGTATGGATCAGCGTTTGTCTAATTCCTAATGCCTATTGCCTAATGCCTAATGCCAATTGCCTTTTTCCCCCATCCCTCCCAAAGGAGCTGAATCCATGAAGCAGTCCTACCGGCACGGGAAAAACCATCCTCCCAAAGCCGAATTTCATCACAAGCGCAGCCTGGGCCAGAATTTCCTGACAGACGACGCGCTCTTTGACCAATTGGTGTCCCTGTCCGGGGTGGGGCCGGAGGACAGTGTGCTGGAAATCGGCGCGGGAGCGGGGGGCATGACCAAGGCCCTGAGCGCCAAGTGCCGCCAGGTGACAGCCATCGAGGTGGATGAAACGCTGCTGCCCATTCTGCGGGTGAGCCTGGAAAGGTGCAAGAATGTGCAATTGGTGCATGGGGACGTGCTGCGGCTGAACCTGCCGGAGCTGACAAAGCCCCTGGGTACTTTCCACATCGTGGCCAATATTCCCTACTATCTCACCACCGAGCTGATGACCCTGCTGCTGGACAGCGATATGCCCATCCGCTCCATCAATCTGATGGTGCAGAAGGAGGCCGCCCAGCGCATGGTGGCAAAGCCGGGGGAGGAGGGTTACGGACTGCTGGCGGTGAAGGCCCAGTATTTTTATGATCCCCAGGTGGTGCTGGACGTGCCCGCCTGTATGTTCACGCCGCCGCCCAAGGTGGACAGCGCCTTTGTGGTGATGCCCAGGCGGGAAAAGCTGCCGGTGGAGGCGCGGGACGAGGCTATGCTTTTCCGTGTGGCCGCCGCTGCCTTTGCCATGCGCAGAAAGACCATGGAAAACAATCTCATCGCCTCCTTCCGGGTTTCCCGGGAACAGGCCCAAGCATGGCTTTCCCAGTGCGGCATTCCCGACGGCGCCCGGGGCGAAAACCTGTCCATGGCTGATTTCGCCGCCCTGAGCAATTTGATTTGATGGAATCGAAACGGAAGCGTTTAAGACAAGCGCTTCTTTTTTGTTGGGAAAAGAAAAAGACTCGCTCCCAAGGAAACCCGATGAAGGACTTTTCGTGGAAGCGGGCCTGAGCGCATGGGGAAACTAACAGGAAGGAACGACCTTTCCCTGCAGGGTGCGCATGATATGAAAATAGCATGGAACGAGAAAGAGGTCGGCCATCACCCAGGCGGCGGGATTGGCAAAGCATGCGCCTGTAAAGCCCAGGGCGGGCACCAGCAGCAGGGCCACGGCGGTGCGGGCAATCATTTCACACAGGCCGGCCAGCATGGCCACCCGGGTATAGCCCATGCCTTGAATGGACAGGCGAACGATATTCACGAACAGCAGCGGAATATAAAAGGCGGCGTTGGTTGTCAAAAATTGCGCGCCCATGTCCGTCACCTCCGCTTCCGCCCGGCTGTCAATGAACAGGCCCAGCAGCGGTTTGGCGAAGAACAGCACTGTCAGAAACGCCATTGCGCAATAGCCGATGCCCAGAATGGCCGCGTCCCGCAGGCCCTCGTTTACCCGGTTCAGCTTCCGCGCGCCCATGTTCTGCCCCGCGAAGGTGGCCATGGTGGAGGCCAGGGCGTCGAATACGCAGGAAAACAGGGCGCTCAGCTTGCCCGCCGCGCTCACTGCGGCCACGGCGTTCACGCCCAGGCCGTTCACCGACATCTGCACCATCACCGAGCCAATGGCCGTGATGGAAAACTGCAGGCCCATGGGCAGGCCGACGCCCAGCATGCTTCCCGCTGTGGACAGGGAAAACCGCTTGTCCTCCGCACGCAGGGAAAGAATGGGGAACCGCCGCCGCATCACCACCACGCAGCCAATGCCAGAAACCAGCTGGCTGATGGCCGTGGCCACCGCCGCTCCGGCGACCCCCATTTTAAACACGAGGATCAGCAATAGGTCCAGCACGATGTTCAGAAGGGAAGCCAGAATCAAAAACAGCACCGGCGTTTTGCTGTCACCCAGGGCCCGCAGAATGCCGCTGGCCATGTTATACAGCACACAGCAGGGAATCGCCGCGAAAATAATGCGGATATAGCTGGCCGACGCGTCCAGAATTTCTTCCGGCGTGTTCATCAGCCGCAGCAGGGGCTTGCAAAGCAGGGTGGCCGCCAGCCCAAACGCCGCGCTGAACGCCGCGCTCAGCACGATGGCATGCCAGACGTGGCTGCGCACGCCGGGCTCATTTTTCGCGCCGAAGTCCTGGGCGATGGGAATGGAAAAGCCGGAGCAAAAGCCCAGGCACAGGCCGATGACCAGAAAATTGACCGAGCCCGTGGCCCCCACCGCGGCCAGCTGCGCGGCCCCCAGATACCGGCCCACAATGGCGGTATCCACAAAGCTGTAAAACTGCTGAAACAAAACGCCGAATAAAAGCGGCGCGGCAAAAGCGATCACCAGCTTCATGGGGCTGCCGCTGGTCAAATCGCGGGTCATGGTACGGGCCATACGAAATGCTTCCTTCCTTTTTTCGACTCAATGCATAAGCTTGTGGGGGGAACCGCTCT
>CAMOUF010000116.1 GCA_946626395.1 uncultured Clostridia bacterium | reverse complement strand
TTTGTTTTTTTTTTCCCGCATTGGCCGTGTACAAGCCGCATTTAAAGGGTAACGGCGCCCTGGAATTTTCGCAAAGCCAGCCCCCCCTGCCGCTGCACCTTTTCCAGCCGGTACACCAGGGTATTGCGGTGGATGTAGAGCTGCCTGGCGGTATCGGACAGGTTCAGATCCTTTTTAAAGAACATTTCGATGGTATAGAGCATTTCTTCCCCGAACAGCCGGGCGGTGGAGCGGTTAAAGAGCAGGCCGTGGTAATGCTCCGCCATTTCGGGGGACAGGTCGGACAGAAACCTTTCCAGCATCATGGAGCGGTACACGTGGATGGTGCGCTCCGGGGCGTAGGCCCGGCCGATTTCGATGGCCCGGCGGGCCTGCCGATAGGAGGAATGCAGATCGGACACCGTCTTGGCCACCTCGCCGATGCCCACCGTCACCGGCAGGGCGATTTCGCTCATCAGCGTTTCCTGCACGGCGCAGGCGAATTGGCGCAATTCGTCCTCGTCCTCGACGCTGCTCACGTCCTTTAAGAACACGGCGGTGTGCTTGTCCATGGACACCAGCACGTCGGTATTGGCGCGGGGAAGGAATTCCTCCAAAATCTCGCAGGCGGAGCGCTGCTGCACCTGCACCATATGCATCAGCAGCACGCACCGGGGCGTATTGGCGGGAATGCAATGTTCGTCCACCACCGCGTCCAGCTCAGCCAGGGAAAGCTCGTTTTGCAAGATGCGCTGATAGGCGTTGTTCAGGTCATTGCCCGCTTCGCTGGCGGTGATCACCGCGCCGATCATGGCGTCGCACAGAACGAATTCATCCCGGGCCGCGTCGGCGTCACTGATGGTGGTCATGATCACCCAGTTGGGGGCGGACTGGCAAATCTGATACAGCCTGCCGTCCTGGGCCACGGGCACGCCGGGCTGTGGGATGGGAGGCAGGGTAAAACGGATATCTTCATTGGGAATCAGGCTGTTCCCCTCTGCGTCCAAAAGAGAAATCGGCGTGCGAAGTTTGGAGAATATTTGCTGCAATTGAAACAAAAGACGATTATCCATGCTTCTTTCTCCCTTCCCCATCGGAGGTCGTGCTTCTATACGCGGGCCATGGATTCTGACAATTTCTGTATCTGTTCAGCTGTGGTTCCTTTGCAGCTTGGATCGGACCCAAGTTCTAAACTGATTTGTTCAGCGCAATCGGGTGTGCCCATATTGCAAAACCATTTTGCTCAGAACTTTGAACTTGCAAAATCAGAACTTGCTCCCGATTCAAGGAAGGCTTCGTCGTGATAACTAAACAGTTACCATTTTGTATTATAGCATTTTTTAATGAAATTGTACATCCTTTTCTGTCGGATAATTGCGTTTTTTGCGTCAAAATTGAGGCCCAAAGGAGAAAATTGGTTCATTGTTCGCCGGAACGGTACATAATATCGTCCCGCAGCCGATAGAGGGTAGCGCCCCGGGTCTTTTTGCAGAAGGCGTCCGCCCACCAGGATATATCCTTTTCCGCGTCGTACTGCACTTTGCCGTAGCGGACGCCGTCCCGTTTTTCGCCCGCCATATTGCTGTCCATCCAATGCACCTTGTTGGTGGCGGGATCATAATCGGAAATCATGATGGCGCTGTGGGCCCCGTTGCCGTAATAGTATTTGGCGGTCATCTGGAAATAGTCGCCCCGCTGGACCTGGCGCATGAATTCCATCGCCTTTTCCATGTTCTGCTCTTTGCTCAGGCTGTCATCATAGAGAAACTGGGCGGCGATGTAAAAGGGGTTTCCGTCGGCGGCGGACACGTCCTCCCAGCAATAGCCGTAGGAGTAGGGCTTGCATTGATCCTTGGGCAGGTTATTGGGCACCTTGAGCTTGGCCTGCGGAAATTCCGCCATGTAAAAATCATTGCAGTTTTCGTTGAACACGTGTACGGTAAAATTCTTGCACACATAAATGTCGCCCGCGTAGTGGGCCCGCTGCAGCTTGCCATTGGCCTTAACGAACAGCTGGTGGCCCGTTTCGATGATCCTGTCGATGAGCATATCCCGTCCCGGCTGGCCTTCCCATTCCGATTCCGCCAATGCGGATGGAGAAAAGCACAGGCAAAGCAGACACAGCAGCGAAAGCCATTTTTTCATAATATCGATAGGCCTTCCTTCATTTGCGTTTTCTGGGCCTTCGCCTTTCGGCCCATGATCATCTTAATACCGGGAAAGCGGCTTTGTCAATTGGTAAAACGTGACCAGTGTGTAAATTTTGATTCTTGAAGAATTGAAAAAACGCGAAAAATGATGACTTCTTCCCTTGACACCCGATTGTGCCCGGAGTTATAATAGCTTCATTCCCCGGAATGACGAAGGACATGTTTCCTCTTTAACGGCCCCCAGAGAGCGTGCGGACGGTGCAAGCACGCGGGCCGCGGCGGAAATACCACCTCCCGACCGGCGGCGGCTCGCGCCCGATACAGCGCGGCATCAAGGGGTCTGTTTTTTCGATCGGGAAGGGGCCTGCGGCGGCAAAGGAAATTCCTGACCGGAAAAATCAGGCAACAAGGGTGGAACCGCGGGCGCGGAAAAGATCATTCACGCTCGTCCCTTCATTTTCACATGACGGGACGGGCGTTTTTTATGCCCTCCCCAACAAGAGACAGTGAGGAGTTAGGAATGAGGAATGAGGAGTTAATAGTTTACTCTTAACCCCTGATTCCTCTCACCTCACGCAGCCCGACCATCGCGAACGCGAAGAAAGAGGAGGTAACCCAATGAAGATCATCTACAACGACGGCCACGTGGCCGAATGCCCGGAAGAGATGGAACTGGAGGTGCTGCGCCACAGCGCGGCCCACATCATGGCCCAGGCGGTAAAGCGCCTGTATCCCGACGCTCATTTCGCCTATGGCCCCGCCACGGAAAAGGGCTTCCATTACGACATTGACCTGGGCGACGTGAAGCTCAGCGACGAAGACCTGCCCGCCATCGAAAAGGAAATGCAAAAGATCGTGAAGGAAAACCTGCCCTTCAAGGTCTATCCCCTGCCCCGGGACGAGGCTGTCAAGCTGATGCAGGACCGCGGCGAAAAATACAAGGTGGAGCATATCGCCGACCTGCCCGAGGACGCCACCATCACCTTCTACCAGCAGGGCGAATATATCGACATGTGCGTCGGCCCTCACCTGACCTATACCAAGGCCCTGAAAGCCTTCAAGCTCACCGCCCTGTCCGGCGCGTACTGGAAAAATGACCAGAAGAACAAGATGCTCACCCGCCTGAACGGCGTGGCCTTCCGCACCCAGGACGAGCTCAAGGAATATGAAAAGCAGGTGGAGGAAGCCAAGGCCCGGGATCACCGCCGCATCGGCAAGGATATGGGCATTTTCATGACCGACGATCTGATCGGCAAGGGCCTGCCCATGTTCCTGCCCAAGGGCTACACTCTGTGGCAGGAGCTGGAAA
>CAMOUF010000115.1 GCA_946626395.1 uncultured Clostridia bacterium | reverse complement strand
TAGGGAATATTTTTCGGGAAGAATTTCCTTGCCCTCCTTTCCCGAATGTAGTAAGATACAAGCGGCGAGGAAATGCCGAATACTTTGGGAAACGGGAGAATCCATGAAACTGCCTGAATTGCTTGCCCCGGCGGGGGGCATAGCCCAGCTCAAGGCCGCCGTGCGCTTCGGGGCCGACGCGGTATACGGCGCGCTGCCCGCCTTTGGCCTGCGGGCTTACGCGGGAAACTTTTCCTGGGAGGAATTGGAGGAGGCTCTGGCGCTGCTCCACAGCCAGGGGAAAAAATTCTATCTGACCCTGAACATCCTGCCCTACGAGGATGAGCTGCCCGCCTTGGCGGCCACGGCCCAACGGGCCTGGAAAATGGGAGTGGACGCGGCCCTGGTCAGCGATCTGGGGGCCTTTCTGACCCTGCGCCGGGAGGCGCCGGGGCTCAGGCTGCACATCAGCACCCAGGCCAATACCTTAAATGCCGCCGCGGCCCGGTTTTATGATGAGCAGGGAGCGGAGCGGATCGTGCTGGCCAGGGAGCTGTCTCTGGAGCGCATCGCCGCCCTGCGGAAGGCGCTGCCCAAGGACCTGGAGCTGGAAGCCTTCGTGCACGGGGCCATGTGCATGAGCTATTCCGGCCGCTGCATGCTCAGCGACCATCTCACCGGCCGGGGCGGCAACCGGGGGGCCTGCGCCCAGCCCTGCCGCTGGGAATACGCCCTGGTGGAAAAAAAGCGCCCCGGGGAATACTGGCCCATCGAAGAAGATGCGCGGGGCGCCTATCTTCTTTCGGCCTATGATTTGAACATGCTGTCCCACCTGCCGGAATTGATCGGCGCGGGCATCGGCAGCCTGAAAATCGAGGGCCGCATGAAAACGGAATATTACGTGGCCACCGTGGTAGGGGCGTACCGCAGGGCCCTGGACGCCCTGGCGGAGAGCCGGGAAAAATACCGCGCCCTGCTGCCGGAGCTGGAAGGGGAATTGCTCAAGGGCAGCCACCGGGCCTTCAACACCGGCTTTTACTTTGGCCCCCCTTCTCCCGCTGCCGGGGCGGCGGGGTTCAGCCAGGAAATGGAATACGTGGCCCAGGTGGAAGCTTGGCGGGAGGGGCAGGCGGTGCTGCAGCTGAAAAACCGCTTTTACGTGGGGGACACTCTGGAATTGCTGTGCCCGGGCGGGTCCTTCCCCTTCGCCGTGGAGCGCATCACCCTGGCTGACACCGGCGAAGAAAAGGACACCGTGTCCGTAGCGGGCCAGCGGGTCATCGTGCCCCTGCCGCACCCCGCCGCGCCGGGGGATTTTGTCCGGGGCCCTAACCGGAACCATCAGGCAAAGACGTGAGGAGTTAGGAGCGAGGAGTGAGGAGTTATTAGTTTGCGCTTGTCGTACCGCACTTATTATCGCACAGTTTTCAACTCATCACTCCTAACTCCTCACTCCTCACTATCAATTTAACCGTAAGGAGGTTTCCATGAATCAGAATCAATACAAGAAAACCAAATGGAACGCGCCTTTTATTGCTCAGCGAGCCGACCCCTTTGTGACCCAGGTGGACGGAACCTGGTATTTCACCGCGTCCGTGCCGGAATATGATCGGATCGTCCTGCGCCGTTCAGGCAGCCTAAAGGGCCTGAGGGACGCGGGGGAGACCGTGATCTGGCAGGCCCATGAAACAGGCGTCATGAGCAAGCATATCTGGGCCCCGGAGCTGCACCGGATCGACGGCGTTTGGTACGTTTATTTTGCCGCCGGGGAAAAGGAGCATATCTGGAAAATCAGGCCCTGGGCGCTGAAATGCGAAAGCGGCGATCCCCTTTCGGGCCCCTGGACGGAATGCGGCATGCTGACCCCCGCCCGGGACGACAAATTCAGCTTCAAGGATTTTTCTTTGGATATGACCACCTTTGCCCACAATGGCCGCCGCTATTGCGTATGGGCGGAAAAGGTCAGCGTGGGCAAGAAAATTTCCAATCTGTATATCGCCGAAATGGCGGACGCCCTGACCCTGAAAACCCCCCAGATGCTTTTGACCTGCCCCACCTACCCCTGGGAGCGCCACGGCTTCTGGGTCAATGAAGGGCCCGCCTTCCTGGACTGCGGGGACAAAGTGTGCCTGACCTATTCCGCCAGCGACACAGGGCCTGCCTACTGCATGGGGCTGCTGTGGGCGAACAAGGACGCCGATCTGATGGACATTTCCGCCTGGCACAAGATGAACGCCCCAGTGCTTCACACTGATGAAAAGAAGGGCCTGTTCGGCCCCGGCCACAACAGCTTTTTCCGGGATGAGGAAGGCAACGCCTATATGGCTTACCACGCCCGGCCTTACGACGAAATCATTGGCGATCCTCTTTACGACCCCAACCGCCACGCCTATATCATGGCGCTGACGTTCAAAAAGGGCCTGCCGGTGTTCGATTACAGGAATCAATTGTTTCAGGAGTGAAAAGCCATGACGCTGATGTTTGCGGACGGGCTGAAAAGCCAGCCCCTTAAGGACGTGGACGTCCGGGCCATGAGCCGCCTTTATCCGCCCGCGTCCAACCGTACGGCCTGGGAAAGCATTCCCCCCAAAGAAAAGGAAGAAATCGAGGCGCTGGCGGCGCAGTACGCTGCCGTTCCCTATCCCATGCGGCTGGCCACAGGATTCATGGCCTTTTCCCGGAACGGCAGCCGCCAAGCGGACGAGCAGCCCTATTTCCTGCGGCGGCGGAAGCTGTGCGCCGGGGTGGTGAACTGCTGCCTGCACCCGGAAGAGAGCCTTGACGATGTGATCGACGGGGTGTGGTGCCTGTGCGAGGAAACCAGCTGGGTGATTTCCGCCCATAACTTGAACCCCATTCCCGGCGCGCCTGCGCCGCAAAAGCACCCGCTGCCCCTGGGCGAGCCGTACGTGGATTTGTTCGCCGCCCAAACCGGCATGATCATCGCCCTGACCGCCCATCTGCTGGGGGACAGGCTGGAGCGGGAAGCGCCGGGCCTAAAGGCGCGGATGGAGGATCAGGTTTCCCAGCGGGTGCTTCAGCCGTTTATGACCCGGGACGATTTCTGGTGGATGGGGAAGATTCGCAAGGATCTGAACAACTGGACGCCCTGGATCATTTCCAACGTGCTGACGGCGGCCTGCGTGCTGGAAGACTGTGCGTATCCGCTGCCCCAGCTCATGCAAAGAGCCTGCGGGATGCTGGACGCCTGGCTTTCCGTGGTGCCCGAAGACGGCGGCTGCGACGAGGGCGCGGGCTACTGGAACATGGCAGGGGGCGCGCTGCTGGACTGTCTGGAAATCCTGGAAGCGGTCACGGGCGGGAAGCTGGTGTTCTGGGAGAATCCGAAACTCAAGAATATTCTTTCCTTCCCGGGAAAAGCGGAAATCGGCAGCGGCTGGTTCATGAATTTCGCGGACTGCGATGCCCGGCCCTTCCTGTCCGGGGAACGGCTGCAACTGGCCGGGGAAAAGCTGGGCGATCCGGCCCTCGTTTCCCTGGGCCTTCGCACCCGGGGAGCGCTGAAAGATCAGCTCAGCGACACGCCCCATCTGACCCGGCTGCTGCGGATGCTGTTTCATCCCGCGAGTGAAACAGAGGTGCCTGCCGCGTTGGGGCAGGACGTTTGGCTGCCGGATTTGCAGGTGCGAAAAGTATGCCGGGGCCGGGCCGTGCTCTGCTGCAAGGGCGGCCACAACGGGGACAACCACAACCATAACGACGTGGGCTCCTTCATGCTGTATGTGGATGGGGAGCCGGAGATCCTGGACGCGGGCAACGCGGTGTATACCGCAAAAACCTTTTCCGATCAGCGCTATACCCTGTGGCATATCCGCTCGGCTTACCACAATGTGCCCCTGATCGGGGACCTGGAGCAGCGGCCGGGACGGCAGTGCCGGGCGGAAAACGTGGCATGCCTGGAGGACGGGCTCAGGCTGGATATGGCGGGCGCTTACGGCGATGAGGCGGGCGCGGTCGAGCTGACCCGGACGATGACCCTGTCCGAAAGCCAGCTGACCCTCCGGGACCGCGCGGTCCTGAAAGCGCCCCGGGAAGTGACCTGGGTGTTTATGCTGCGGCATCAGCCCACGGTGGAAGGGGACTGCATCCGCGCTGGGAAAATCCGCCTGCATTTCCCTGCGGGCATGGAGGCAAAAACGGAGGAAATCCCCGTCACGGACCCGCGCATGGGCCGGAATTATCCCGGCAGCCTGTGGCGGGCATTGATCAAAGGGCCCAAGGCGGAAGTGACCGACGGGGCGTTTCAGGTGACGTGGTAATCAGTGGGTAATTCAGTGAGGAATGAGGAATGAGGAGTTAGGAGTTGAACATTGTTTATGCGCAAACTATTAACTCCTCACTCCTAACTCATCACTCCTAACTGATTTACAGTGTTCTGCAAATGAACAACGAACCAGGTATGATTTATATGAAAATGGAAAGGAGTTTTTGACAATGAACCTGAAAACCATTCGGCAGATTTTTAAGGACACGGACTTTATTCACACCAGCGGCACCCCGGAGGAAACGCGGGTGGCGGAATACCTGGCGGACAAATGCCGGGCCATGGGCGTGGAAGCGAAACTGGAAACCTTCCCGGTGGAGATGGCTTCCGTGGATTCCGCCGTTCTTCTGGCCGACAGAAAAGCGGTGCCCTGCAAGGGGTACAAGTGCTGCGGCAGCGGCACGGTGGAAGCGGAGCTGCTGTATCTGCCCAATACCGATCCCGCGTCCCTGGCCAAGGTGCAGGGTAAAATTGTGCTGTTGGATACCGGGGTGGGTTATTTCCTGTATCAGGATCTGCTGAAAAACGGCGCGGTGGGCTTCATCACCTACGACGGCAATGTGCGCTATCCCGACAGCGATATCGACCAGAAGGAGCTGCGGAACGCCGTGAGCCAGGGCAAAAAGATTTTGGGCGTCAGCGTCAACGCCAAGGAAGCGGTGAAGCTGGTGAAAAACGGGGTGAAGCGCGTCAGCATCACCGTTGAGCAGGAGGAATATTCCGGGGAATCCCACAACGTGATCGCCGAGCTGCCGGGGGAGAGGGATGAATGGGTCGCCCTTACCGCCCACCTGGACACCACCCCCCTGTCCCGGGGCTCCTGGGATAACATGTCCGGCTGCGTTGGCCTGCTGGAAATGATGGAAGCGCTGAAGGATCAGCCCCACCGCTATGGGCTGCGATTTATTTTCTGCGGCAGCGAAGAGCGGGGATTGCTGGGCTCCAAGGCTTATGTGGCCGCCCATGAAAACGAGCTGGACAAGATCGCCCTGAACATTAACCTGGATATGATCGGCAGCGTCATGGGCCGGTTCATTGCCCGGGTGTCCGCCGAGGACGCGCTGGTGCAGTACCTGCGCTATTTCGGCGCGGAAATGGGCTTTGGCATCGCTCCGCGCCAGGGTGTGTATTCCAGCGATTCCACGCCCTTTGCCGACAAGGGCGTACCCGCCCTGTCTTTTGCCCGCATCGCCCCACCCTCCCAGGCCACCATCCATAACCGCTATGATACCCCCGAGGTGCTGTCCGCCGAGCAATTGCGCAAGGACGCCGCCTTCATGACGGAGTTTGCCCGGCGTATGGCCGACGCCGCTGTCTGCCCCGTGAAGCGGGAAATCCCCGAAAAGGTGCGCAAGGAACTGGATGAATATATGAACCGGAAACGCAAGGAAGAATAAATCGCTTTTTCTCCCGGTTTTTTGGTTTTGGTTGGGTCATCCTGACAAATGCAAAACGAACAGAAGGATAAGGAAGATAACCTGGACTGGGAAAAATGGGTTACCGCCGGAACAACCAATGATTTGGGGGCAGGGCTGCCCCGGGAGCTGGATCATGCCTTGGCATGGAAGGGTATCATGATGGAAGAAAGATGCCATTGAGCAAACTGCCAATGTTTTAACAGAGACAAGCAAGGAGGTTCCTCGATGTATCAGGTAAAAGGCAAATGGGCGCTGATTACCGGCGCGGCCCGGGGTATCGGATATTTGACCGCGAAATTCATGGCGGAGCAGGGCTGCAATCTGATCCTCCACAGCCGCGACCTGGCCCACACGGAAAAGGTGTTCAAGGAGGTTCAGGCGCTGGGCGTTCATGCCCACGCGGTGGCCGCCGACCTGAATGATCTTTCGCAGGTGGAGAGAATGTTAAAGGAGATTGACGATCTGGGCGTTCCCGTGGATATTGTCCTCAACAACGCCGGGCTTCAAATCGCCTATCGCACCGATTATCTGCAAACCCCGGTATCCGATTATGAGATCAGCTTCCGGGTGAATACCATCGCCCCCGCCATGATCTGCTATCATTTCCTGCCCGGCATGATGGCGCGCGGGTCCGGCCGTATCCTGAACACCACCAGCGGTATTGCCCTGGACGTGTGTCAGGCGGGCTATTCTGCCAGCAAGGCGGCGCTGGATAAGATCACTATCGATCTGGGCAGCAAGGTACAGGGCACTGACGTGCTGATCAACCTGACCGATCCCGGCTGGTGCCGTACAGACCTGGGCGGCCCCCACGCGCCTAACGCGCCGGAGAGCGCCATTCCCGGCATCGTGGTGGGTGTTTTCGTGGATGATAAAAAATCGGGCCGCTTTCTGGGGGCCCAGCATTTCACCGGCATGACGCTGGAAGAAGCAGTGAAAAAGGCTGAATCTGAATTTGACAGTCCCTATCCGTCGTAATGACAATCATTAATGAAGCGTGAACGGAGACAGAAGGCAATGAAGACATTATATCTTGAATGTGGTATGGGCGCGGCGGGGGATATGCTGATGGCTGCTTTGCTGGAGCTGATCCCGGATCAGCAGGATTTTGTTGACAAAATGAATGCTTTGGGCCTCCCCGGCGTTCAGGTGACGGCGGAGAAGGCTGTAAAATGCGGCATCACCGGCACGCACATGAAAGTGACTGTAAACGGCGAGGAAGAGGAATCCCACGACGCCCATGACCATGATCATGAGCATGACCATGAACATGAGCACGAGCATGAACACCATCATCACGATCATGATCATGAGCACGAGCATCATGGCGAGCATCATCATGCCCACCACCACGCTTCTGTGGGGGACATTGAAGCTATCATTGACCGGCTGCCCGTTTCCGATGGGGTGAAGGGCCATGCAAAGGCTGTATACGGCATCATTGCCCAAGCGGAAAGCCAGGTTCACGGGCATCCCATCAGTGAGATCCATTTCCATGAGGTGGGCACCATGGACGCCATTGCGGATGTGGTGGGGGTATGCATGCTGATGGAAATGATCGGCGCGGAGCAGACCGTGGCTTCGCCTGTGCATGTGGGCAGCGGCCATGTTCACTGCATGCACGGGATCCTGCCAGTTCCGGCGCCGGCCACCGCATTGATCCTGAAAGACGTGCCCACCTATGGAGGGCAGGTGCAGGGAGAACTTTGCACGCCCACCGGCGCGGCGCTGCTGAAGCATTTCGTTTGCCGCTTTGGGGATCGTCCGGTGATGTCAACGGCTGCCGTTGGCTATGGCATGGGCAAAAAGGATTTTGAACGGGCAAACTGCGTGCGGGCCTTTCTGGGGGACAGCGAGGGTTCACGGGAGCAGATCACCCGGCTGGAATGCAACCTGGATGATATGACCGGCGAGGAGATCGGCTTTGCCATGGAGCAGCTGTTTGCGGCAGGCGCGCGGGATGTTTATACCCAGCCCATCGGCATGAAAAAGAATCGCCCTGGCATTCTGTTTTCCGTCATTTGTCTGCCGGATGACGCGGACCGTCTTGCCGCCGTGATGATGAAGCACACCACCACCTTGGGGGTGCGCCGTCAGGACATGAGCCGATATGTTTTGAGCCGCGGCATTGAGACCCTTGACACGGCCTACGGCCCCGTGCGGATCAAGACCGCCTCCGGCATGGGCGTTCACCGCGCAAAACTTGAATATGAGGATCTTTCATCACTGGCGAAGAAGCAGGGCCTTTCCCTGGAAGAACTTCGTAAGAAATTGATTGGAAAAAATGAAAATCTTGGCTTGTGAAACGTTCCCGGTGACCAACGCCAAAAAGCCGAATCCCCCAAAATGCAAGCGCTGACCTTAAAAGAGCCAATGTGGGCATCTAAATTGAAGCGTGAAAAAGTATACATTCAGCAACAAATCACGCAATCATGAAAAAACGGTTTTTGGTTTTCCAATTGAAAAATAATGACGGGCTGTCTCAAAACGCCAACCAAAGAAAGCGCGAGAGACAGCCCTTCTTGTTTGGCAAAATACCTTAAATAAAAAATTCCCAACGCCATACCCTGTAAAAACGCCGTTTTTAAATATACTGTGTATGCTTACTACAAACAAAATTCTTGACGATAAAGCTTGGCTTTTTGTCAATGATTCGTTGAGAGTTGACACCAAAATCTGTATAAAAAAGGAGCCTTTTGAAAGGCTCCTGATTACAATGAGGCTTGCTGTCATACTTTACATTTCCCGAGCAAAATGATCCGTTTGATCTTTACATTTTTCCTCTGCTCATACGGTCATTTCTCCTGCCAAATGACGGTTCCAGCATGGTCGATGTAGGCCAACAGCCCTTCCTTTTCCACCAGAGCCAGCCCGTCTTCAAAATCCCAGGCATGATCCCATTTTGGTGGAATGACCCAAACTGCCTGCTCGTTGATGTATCCATATTGCTTGTTCTGGGAAACCGGCATCAATCCTTCATGAATAACTATTTCCCCGTAATCAGAGTTTGGAATATCATCAAAGATCGGTTCTGTCAGGAATGCCCAGCCGTTGCCAGCCAGACGGAGCAGTCCATATAATGCGGATGATTCTTTTCCATCATTATCGCTGACGATGCGATACCAGACCAGCCCGCTTTCCATCACATAGGCACAGGGAGCGAACCATTCGTTTTCTTTCGGTTCGTTGGGATACAGGAATACAGTTTCTCCTTCTCGATCCAGGATCACCCAGGAGCGCACATTGTTTTCATCATGAAGCTTTGCCAGCGCATAGCCATTGTGGAAAAAGTGCTGTTCACCACCGCCAAAGTAATCCCAACCAGGGTCATAATCCAGGGAGGCGGGCAGGATCACATTTCCTTTCAGATCCATCATGCCAAGCTTTTCATCCTGATAAAAAAATGCCCTGCCTTCGCTGGCGTCCTCAACATATTCGTATTGGGGAAGGACGATCACCGTCCCATCCGGCTGGGCCAGTCCGAATTTCTCGTTTCCGTCGCTGATCCGCAATACGCCTTCATTCACACTGCCATTTGGGAAGATGCCGGATGGAAAAGCAACTTTATTTCCATTTTGATCCATCAGATATTCAACAAAGCTGTAATCATCCATTTCAAAGCGAACAAAAGCATATCCTTCCGAAAACTCCGCTCCAGGATACAATTCTCCCTGTTCTTCCAGCATGAGGGCGATTTCCCCGGTATCTCTGCGTAAATACGCATCCCTGTATTCGCCGCTTTCTTCTCTCCATTCAGCCAAAATCAGCCCGCAGTCCGTGAGGTTATCCCACAGGTAAGCATACTTTGGTTCCTGGAAGAAACCGCTGTTTTTATACAGCCAGCCCATCGGGCCTATCAACGCATCCTCACTGTATATGAAATAGCAAAACGGTCTTTCCTCAATCCGGCTGTATCGCGGCGGAAGCAGCCATTCCACATTCCTGTCTATTAAGCCATACCGGATTTTTCCGCTCACATCACGGCGCGCTGCGATGGCTCGGCCTTGTGAAAACCGCCCTGCGTAATCCCATTGCGGCGGGATCACTTTTTCCCCATTACG
>CAMOUF010000114.1 GCA_946626395.1 uncultured Clostridia bacterium | reverse complement strand
TTCTGCGTGATCGACTCCATCCAGACCATGTACCGCCCCGAGATGGGCAGCGCCCCCGGCAGCGTGAGCCAGGTAAGGGAAAGCGCGGCGCTGCTCATGCGGTACGCCAAGACCGAGGGCTGCGCCATTTTCCTGGTAGGCCACGTGACCAAGGAAGGCTCCCTGGCCGGACCGCGCATCCTGGAGCACATGGTGGACGTGGTGCTGTATTTCGAGGGCGACCATCAGCACGAATACCGGCTGCTCCGGGCGGTGAAAAACCGCTTTGGCTCGGTGAATGAATTGGGCATTTTTGAAATGACCGGGGAAGGGATGCGGGCAGTGAAAAACGCCTCGGAAACCCTTCTGTCCCAGCGGGCCAAGGGGGCCAGCGGCTCCTGCGTGTTCTGCGGCATGGAGGGCAGCCGCCCCATGCTGGTGGATATTCAGGCGCTGGTGACGCAATCCTTCCTGGCCGCGCCCCGGCGCACGGTGGACGGCATGGATTCCTCCCGGGTGATGCTGCTGCTGGCGGTGATGGAAAAGCGGGCAAGGCTGAAAATGTACAACCGGGACGCCTACATCAACGTGGCCGGGGGCCTGTCCCTGAATGAGCCCGCCGCCGACCTGGCCTTCTGCATGGCGGTGGCCTCCTCCTATGTGGACAGGCCGGTGCCCGCGGAATGGGCGGTGATGGGGGAGGTGGGCCTGGCGGGCGAGGTGCGCGCCATCGCCCAATTGGAGCGCCGGGTGGCCGAATGCCAGCGCCTGGGCTTTACCCATATCCTCTGCCCCCGGGACAGCGCCCGCCATGTGAAGGCACCGGAGGGCGTCAGCCTCCATGGGGTGGACACCGTGGCCCAGGCCATGGCGGTGCTGGATCTGCTGCCGAGCGCATAAAGATCAATGGACAGGCATATGCTATATGTGAACCGTACATAAGCGAAAGGATGGGTTCCGCCGCTTTTTGTACGGTTTTTTGATTTTTATGCTGAAAAGGAGGAAATCATTCATGTCTGTTTATTCCAGGCAAGCGGGAGTTATTGGGGGAGTGTTTTTCGGGGCGGCGCTGTCCGCGCTGCTGACGCCGCTGTTTGCGCCTCTGTCCACAGGGTGGCGCGCCGCTGTCACGGTTCTCTTGTACGCGGGGCTGATGGGGACCGGTGCCAGGACAGGCCTGCGCGTTTCCCGGCTCGCCCGCCTGCGGACAACTGTGGCCCAAAGTATGCCGGAGGCCTGCCCCAAGGTGCTGGATACGTCGGTGATCATTGACGGGCGAATTTTCGATATTTGCAAAGCAGGCTTTCTGGAAGGGGAGCTGATCGTGCCCACCTTCGTGCTGGACGAGCTTCGCCACGTGGCCGACAGCGCCGACGCCTTAAAGCGCGCCCGGGGCAGGCGGGGCCTGGATATCCTGCAAAAGCTAAGGGAGGAATTGGATTGCCCGGTGCGGGTGGAGGAATGGCGGGAGGAGGACGGCGCGGAGGTGGATGTGAAGCTGCTGCGCCTGGCCCGGCGGCTGAACGGCGCGGTGCTCACCAATGATTATAACCTGAACAAGGTGGCGGGGGTGGCCCGGGTGCCGGTGCTGAATATCAATGAGCTGGCGGGGGCGCTCCGGCCCGTGGTGCTGCCGGGAGAAGAAATGACCGTGCATATCGTGCGGGAGGGCAAGGAGCCCGGCCAGGGCGTGGGTTATCTGGAGGACGGCACCATGGTGGTGGTGGAAAACGGCCGCCGCCGGGTGGGGGAAACCCTGGAGGTGGCAGTGACCACCGTGCTGCAAACCAGTGCGGGCCGAATGATTTTCACCCGGGTCAAAGGCGCGGAGCAAAAGGCGATGTGATGGGGGAACGCTCATGAATCAATGGTAACGATCCAGACGAGCCTTGAAAGAAATGCTTCAAGGCAAAAGGCAATAGGAAAAAGGCAATAGGCAATAGAAGAACGAGCGTGAAGAGTGAAGAGTTCAGATTACAGATATTTTCGTTATTTCCTGTCTGTATGCGTTTCTTGCGTGCGCTATATTCTCTGAACTCTCTTTCTTTTCATGCCTCCCGCCTTATGATTTGAAAAGAAAAAACGGCTTCCGTCCCTTTGACATGCTTTACACCTGGAAAGATATCCATTATAATAGGCATTAAGGAAGCGGCAAGGATGAAAACCGCCTTGCGACGCGCTGAAAGGGGAGAGGACAGCATGATTCCGAGTTTTTCCGTTGACCACAGAGCCATCGTTCCCGGCATCTTTATCAGCCGGGTGGACCAGGTGGGCAGTGGGATAGTGACCACCTATGATATTCGGCTGACAAGGCCCAACAAGGAACCGGCCGTGGATGTGGCGGCGATGCATTCGCTGGAACACATCATCGCCACGTTTCTGAGGAACGATCCGGATTGGAAGGATGAGATTATCTACTGGGGGCCTATGGGCTGCCTCACCGGTTTTTACCTTCTGCTCAAGGGCAGCCGCGCGCCCCGGGAAATCTACGATCTCATCCTCCGGGCCTTCCAGGCGGTGGCGGACGAACAAAGCGTTCCCGGCGCCGCTCCGAAAAACTGCGGCAATTACCTGATGCATAACCTTGGCATGGCGAAATGGTACGCGGCCCGCTTTGCCCATTACCTTTCCTCCAACGCGGAAAATCCTGATATTTTTGAATATCCCAAAACCGACCGCCTCGTCACGGAGGACGGACAGCAGTTCTTTGATTCGTAAGCCCTATACTGATTCGGCTTTGCGTAAAAAATCCGGCTCCCGAAAAGGAACCGGTTTTTTTGCGTGGGAGCTGGACGGCGGCAAAAAGGCAGTAGGTATTAGGCAATAGGCAATAGGCAACAGGCATTAGGCAATAGGTAAAAAATGAGAGCTCAGCGTGAAGCGTTCAGCGTTCAGATATTCTTGTTATGCCAGGTCCGGTTCCGTTCCTTGGCTCCGACGATATCATCTGCGCTCTGCACGCTGAACTCTATACTCTCCGCCCTGTGCTCTCGTTCCCTACTGCCTATTGCCTAATACCTAAAAACATTTTTACGGCTGAGCCATTACAATTTACTAAGGATTTCCATGATTTCCTGGGCCCATGTTTCGGGATTTCCTGTCAGCTCATATTCTTCAAAGGTTTTTGCTTCGCTGCTGATGCGGGTAAGCGAGCGGAGGGCCGGATGAACGGTCACCGCGTATTTCTTTGTGATCATGGTTTCCAGCTGTTTCTTTTCCTCAGCGCTCTGCTGGCCTTTGCGGGAAGTGCCCGTGACGATATTGTCAATCTGCAGGCCGTACAATTTGAAAAACACCTGAATATAATCCATGGAATAATACTGCGCTGAGTATACCCAGATATCATAGCCGTGATTTTTTAAGAACCGAAGCAGCTCCGGAATGCCCCGGCGCAGCTGCTGCTGATACACTTTATTGGCCGGGAAGGGCAGCGCTTTTTCCGCCGCGCCATCCTGAGCAGGGGCAAACACCACTTCGTCCAGATCCAGGGCGGCGCGCTGATCATGCTTGGCGTTTTCCAGCATTTTATAAACATCGCTGGTCTGGGTCAGGCTCACGATCTTGATGGGCACTGAGGGCAAAGCCGAGCGCAAAGCCGCCGCCCAGCGGTGGTGGCCGTTTAAAAGAATATACCCGTCGGGATGGGCTTTTTCAACGATCAGCCGCTCCTTGAATTTTTGCGGCTGGGCATGCGCTTGCAGCGTCCGAAGCTCCTCTTGATAGTTGGAAATGATCTCATAGTTGGGCCCGATTTTCGGATCGCAGAATTCATCCTCCAGGTTGGGATGCAGCTTTTTGCAGGAAGTCTTCCTGACAAAAAGGCGTTCCAGGAGGCTGGATTTGATGGGCGCGTAAAGGCCCCTGCACCGATTGATTTCTTCTTCCAAAAAGGTTTGGAAGCTCACCCGGGGATCGGCCATGTTTTTTCCTTCCCTTGTGTATATTGTCTGGCGCTTCCGCCGTGCCCGCATGGGCGGCCCGGCTGGATGGTTCATCCGCCTGGGGCGGTTTGCCGTATTGATTATACCATGGCAAGAATTTTGAAGCAATCATGCAGCCTGTTTTCCCGCTGCATTTATCCGGCAAAAAAAGAGACGCCGGACAGGAATCCGGCGCTCTTTCCATAGCGTTTCATGGTTATTCCGCTGTGCAGTCCGTGAGCACATACACGGTGGGCTGGTCAAAAGGCTCGCCCATCATGGCGGCTGCCTGTTCGCTGTAGAAGCCAGCGCCCACGATGCCGCCGATGCCATCGGCGTTTTCACCGGCAGAGACCGCCACGTTCTTCGCGCTGCAGTTGGTAAACACGGTGACGGGCACGCCGAAATCGGGATTTTCAAAGCCGCCTGCGTATCCGGTGATGCCGCCGATCCAGAAGCAATTGTCACCGGCGGTGATGATGACGTTCTCGGCGGTGTTATCCGTGAATTCTTCCGCCCCAAAGCCGCAGCCGGAAATGCCGCCCAGGCCAAAGCAGGCATTCCCTGCCGTGACGGAGCCCGTGGCGGTGCAGCCCACCACGCTGGTCAGCTCCAGACCGCCGCCCACGATGCCTGCGTTGGCTGTGCCGTCAGGAATCGCAATATCCGCCTGGGCACTGCAATTCACGATTCGGCTGGACATGCCAGCGCCTACGATGCCGCCATACATGCCCTCGGAGCTCATTTCGGTATAATGAGCGGTCACTTTGCCGTTCACCAGGTTCACATTGGAAACGGTGGAGCAATAGGCATAGCCCACCACGTCCGCCGTCATCACGGAGCCGTCCACCACCGCGTTTTCCAAAGTGAAATTGCCGATTTCGGTTTCGGAGATCACCCCAAACAGGCCCAGCGCCCAGCCTTCGGGCTGGTTGATGGTCAGATTGCGGATGGTGTGGCCCTGGCCGTCAAAGGTGCCGGTAAAGGCATAAGCGGCGGCGGGAATCTCCTGTTCCTCCTCGCTTTCGCCGGAGGGCATATAGGCGCCGATGGGCGTCCATTCCATGCCGGAAAGGTCAATATCAGCAGTCAGCACATAATGGCCGGAGAGGTTTTCCCTGACAGCCGCCAGCTGCTCCGGGGTAGCGATTTCGATCACGCTGGCCGCCTCGGCTTCTTCCACCGCTTCGCCCACGTTTTCATCCACGAACAGCTTGATGCAGGCCTTGATCAGCTTCTCGCTGTAGCCATCCTGAATGCCCGCGGCCAGCCAATAGGCATAGTCTCCTTCGGAATAGCTGGCGATGTTCTCCAGGGAGGAGCCGTAGCGGAATTCGATATGCTGGGTCTCAGCCAGGGTGTCATCCGCAAAGGCGAAATACGTGAACATGCCCGCGTCGGCGTCCTCAGTCTTGTATACGTGCATCTGGGCGGGCATTTCCTGGCCGAAGAAGGTGACGGTTTCGTCCCGGACAAAGGCATAGGCATGGCGGAACAGTACGCTGCCTTCCGCGTCGATACCGGAAATCACGTTCCCATCCACGATCAGCTTGGCAATGCCGTTTTCAAAGAAACAGTCAAACACCATGCTCTCCGGATCGGTATAGGTATCGATGGCCTCCTGACCGTACAGACGGCCCAGGAAGCTCTGGGTCAGGTAGGTATAATAGGATTCCGCGGTAGCGTCGTCCAAGCCATAGGCCTGGATGCATTCCATCCAGTACGCCTTGTATTCTTCCTTGGCAAACTCGGGGAACAGCTCGATGTAGCTGCTGCTCAGCTTCACCAGACGCTCATCCTCGGCCACGGGGAGCTCCACTGGGAAGGAAACATGATCGGCGGGGGTCAAAAATTCAATGCTTACGATGGTCCTGCCTTTCAGCGCTGCGTAGGCCGCGCTGTCCAGATTGAAGCCCAGCTGGGTTCCCCGCCAGATATTGGCGATGTGGCGCAGGCCCACCTTGACGCCGTCGTCGGCGGTCAGGATGATGCCGCTCACATTCTGGTTGGCCAACAGATCATCCAGGCCCGACACCTTGATAGCGACATCGGCGTGCTTGTCATAGGTATAGGCCGCAGTCGCTTCCGCCTTCGCCGCTTCCGTATTCACGGCGCTGAAAGCAGGGGCGTCTCCCACTGTCAGGGTTTTATACTGGGCAGGCTTCTCTGCCAGGGCGTACCAGGAGTAGCTGGGCGCTTCAAACAGCGCTTCGCTGCCGGTGTAAACAGTGGTGGTTTCTTTGCCCTTGTTGGTCACAGTGATTTCAACGCTGCTGTCATCGGTGATCTCCCGGCCGCCCAAGGCGCTCAGAGTGGCGGCATCCTCCACATACACGGGGAAGATCACGCCGGAAATATCGCTGCCCGCGGCATCCGTGTGGTAGCTGCCCCCGGCCAGCGTGCCGGTGCGGGGCTTCATCAGCGTTGCGGAGGCAACGGCGTCCAGGCCGGATGCGTCGGTCACTTCGGCGGCATAAAACTGGTCATAGGGAATATTCATCAGCACATACGCGCCTTCCTGCTCCGCCTGGGCCAGGGCGCTGAATGCCAGCAGCACCAGCAGGGCCAGCGCCACAGGCATCGTTTTTTTCAATAAGCGTTTCATTTGTCATTCCTCCAAATCAGGCGAGCGCCGCGCCCAGCTTTTTGCAGGCGTCGATGGCTTCGTCATCCGGGGCGTTATTGGCCTTCACGCTTTCCGCCGTCAAAGCGATGCTCTTTTCGGCGCAGCGGGCTTCCCAGTTCTCCAGCCATTCGCCAACGCCCCAATCGTAGCTGCCAAACAGCGCCACTTTTTTTCCCACCAGCGCCGGTTCAATGCTTTCCAGCATGGGCAGGAATTCTCCGTCCTCCAGCTCCTCCGACCCCATGGCCGGGCAGCCCAGGGCCACGGCGTCGTAACCGTCTACGCCCTGTACATTCGCGCAGCTCAGCAGAGCCACTTCCGCTCCCGCGCCTTTTGCGCCTTCCGCTACCGCGTTTGCCATGGCCTCCGTGTTGCCTGTTCCGCTCCAATAGATCACCGCTACTTTGCTCATTGCCGTTCCGTCCTTTCTTTTATTTGGTCTATTCCAATCTCTTAACAGGAGCGTTCTGAAGGGTGATTTTCTGGGGGAAACCATTCTTTGGAATAACTTCGCATGGCTCGCGCTGCGCTTGCCCACGCTCCTTTCGCCATGTATATTGGCTGGAGCCGCGCCAGGCGTCCCTTCGGGCCGTCTGGCTGTAAGAATGGTTTCCCCCAGACCCCTTTCCAAGAAAACCTACTGCGGATTGGTGTAATTTTGTAGCATGATTGTTGGCTTCCGCTGCTGCGATAAGAAACAAAATATGTTTGAACTTTATTGTGCTTGTTCCATCAGCGTTATTTTGCCAATTGCGGAACCAAGGGGATTATCCCCCTGGTTCGGAACTGGGGTGAACAGCCCCAGCGTCCCCTTTGCTATGAATTCCACCCTTCAGAACGCTCCTGTTAAGAGACAATGAATAGCAATGTCATTCGGCTACCGCCAGCCGGTCCAGGGAAACGCCCTGGGCATAGCAGCGAAGATAAACCTCCGTGCAGTGCCTGCATTTTTCAAACTGCCGGATAGCCCCTTCCACATCGTCGTAAACCTTCCACAGTCCCCGATATTTGCAATGCTCCTTCCGGTGCATGAATCCGTCCACGTCCTTGGGGGGATATCCCAGGAAAAGCCCCACCTCATGGGGAAAATCTTCTTCCTTGCGCAATCGGGCCATCAGCCTGGCCAGGCAGCAATTGGCATTGCTGCTTTCATACCCGCATTCCGTGAGCAGGGTCCATGCCAGCGGGTTTTTCAAGTCCCGCTCCAAATACTTGGGGCGGTACAGATAAAGCAGGGCCTTCCCGTTCTGCCACCGAAGGGGCAGGATACGCAGCCCTTTCTGCCGCAGCCGCTGGTTCAGCCCCCGAAGCTCCTTCGTCATTTGTCCGTGGCTCTCAAAAGCGCATGTGAACATATTGCCCGTTTTCAGCCGGGCCATGGTGGGCGCGCAGCACCGGATCAGCGTTTCATTGGACATGAAAAACCTCCTCATTGGATACGGCATGGTTTATTGTTAGAATAATCTAACCATAATCCTTTAAAAATGCAACCTTCTCATGGATCGGTTGCTCATCAAGACACACGACAAAAGTTAGAATAATCTAACAATAAGATATTACCATATTCTTTTCCCGCTGTCAACAGAAATCTTTTCCTTCCGCCAGCAAAGGTGACGCTGCGTTCGCTGACGGATGAATATGCCGGAGGGGTTTTGTTCCGCGCTCTCCGTCACGGGATACAGGTGACCAGCCAGCCCACCAGCAAAGCGGGGATCAGGGCGAATACGGTGCCTGGAAACAGCATGCCCTTTAAGTGGAACCATTTCTGGTGATAGGCTTTGTCCATATGCTCCGTGCCTTCCAGGCGAAACCTTTTCATGTTGGCGAACAATACCCAATCCAGGAAGCAGGTGTCATACAGGCCGATCCAGGCCATCAGCCCAAAGGCCAGCCAGAAGCCCTGCCAGAAGGTGGCGGCTCCGGCGATCCGGGCGCAAAGAAACAGAATCCCCGTAAACAGGAGAACGCCGCAGGTCTTTGCCAGGATCACGCTTTTGGAAGCATAGCTCACGTCCACCCGCTCATGGGTTTTGAAATACTCTTCCTGAATATCCGGAGGATAGTTGTGGATGCCGGCGGGGCTGTATTTTTTGTCATCCCGGGACCCCCAAAATACGATCCCGGTAAAGAGCGCGGCAAAAGCCGCCATTTCCATGAGAATCCCCCAGGTATTCATGTTCTCGCCTCCCTTTTTTGCCGCGCTTTCTTTTTATATCCGCAGTCGCAGTAAGGCCCGCCGGACGCCAGAGTGTATTCCCGCAC
>CAMOUF010000113.1 GCA_946626395.1 uncultured Clostridia bacterium | reverse complement strand
GTCACGGACCAGATATCCGGCATGATGTCCTTGGTGCTGGCCCGGCGCTGGAGCAGGGTTTCCCCTTTGCTGTTCAAAAACAGCGCGTCCACCACCAGATGATACCTTCCTTCCGGAATTGCCTCTCCCCGGAGGGCGGTTTCCCCCGTGAGGCGGCGGTCCGCATCGTATAAATCCCAGATTTCCATGTGATCCTCCCGTGTTTGAATGTTTATCCTTTTCTGTATTTTACACCCAAAAAGAACAAAACACAAGCAGTGCGCCGCCTTGCGGGGCCTGGGGATCAATGCTATAATACGGGAGGGAGGGAAGAAAATGGACGATTCGTTCAAGAAGCGGCTCACGGAGCTGGCCGCCAGAAGCTACACCCAGGGCGTTTATTGCTTTACCCATTTCCTGGATCTGGCAGGCCGGTCCGATTTTCTCAGCCTGATCCCCTCCCTGCCGCCCGCCCCCTGGACGCTGTTTGGCGGCGCGGATGGCTGCGAGAGGCAGATGCTGCGGTTTGGAAACGAAGACCTGTGCGGCTATGAGGAGCCCTTCCCCATCGCGGTGATGCGGGTTTCGCCGCTGAGCTTAAAGTTTGCCGAACCCCTTACCCATCGGGATTATTTAGGTTCCCTGATGGCGCTGGGCATTGAGCGGGAATTGCTGGGGGACATCGTGGTGAAGCCCGATGGAGCGTATCTGTTCTGCGAAGAACGCATCGCCCCCTATCTGGCCGAAAACTTTACCCAGGCCCGGCACACCCCGCTGCGCTGCCAGCGGACGGAGGAACTGCCGGAAGGGGCGCTGTACGAAACCCGGCGGATGACGGTGCAGCTTTCCTCCCAGCGGGCGGACGCACTGATCGCCCACGTATGGAAACTGAGCCGGGGAGAGGCCCAGGCCCTGTTCCCGGCAGGGAAGGTGTTCGTGTCCGGCAGGCTGTGCGAAAGCCCGGGCCACACGCCCAAGGCCGGGGACGTGATATCCGTCAGGGGCTTTGGAAGGGTGAAATACCTGGGAGTGGACAGCCTGTCCAAAAAGGGCAAGGAAAACACGGCGGTGGAGCTGTATATTTAATCGGAGCGGCGCGCGCAAAGCCGCTCCGCCCAAAACAACTGGAGGCGCTATGGGATACCCTTATACGATTTTAGATTGCCACACCCATATATATCCCGAAAAGATCGCGGCAAAGGCGGTCAAATCTATCGGCGATTTTTACGACATTCCCATGGACCGGGACGGCACCGTGGCAGACCTGCTGCGGCAGGCCGACCAGGTGGGCATTCAAAAAAGCCTGGCCCTGGCCGTGGCGGTGGAGGCCCGGCAGGTGGAGCACATCAATGATTTTCTCATCCGCACCGTCAACGAACACGCCGACCGGCTGTGGGGCTTTGGCACCCTCCACGCGGACATGGAGAACCCCGGCCAGGAAGTGGAACGGGTGCTGAAGGCGGGCATGAAGGGCATCAAGCTGCACCCCGATATGCAGCATTTTTCCCTGGCTGACCCGGGCGCGGACCGGCTGTTCGCCGCTTGCGAAGGGGTATGCCCCATGATGTTCCACACCGGGGACAGCCGCTACCATAATTCCAATCCCTCTCTGATCCCCGGCATTCTCAAGCGCCATCCCCGGCTGACGCTGATCTGCGCTCACTTCGGCGGATACAGCGAATGGGACGAGGCGGTGAAATATTTGGCGGACACCAATGTCTACGTGGACACCAGCAGCACCTTTTTCGCCGTGCCCAATGAAAGGGTGCTTGAATTGATCGCCGCCTACGGAGAGGACCGCATCCTCTTCGGCACGGATTTTCCCATGTGGCGGGCCATTCCGGAAATCCAAAATCTGCTGAGCCTGAGGCTGAGCGAAACGGCGCTTCAAAAAATCTTCAGCGGGAACCTGCTGAAAGTGCTCGGGGAAACGTTGGATTAATTGTTATTCTTTTTTATCGAATTGACAGACTTGTTTTCCAGGGTGAAATTCAATGCCCAGCCAAAAAAGCCGGTCGCTGTGCGCGCCCAGTTCCGCAGGCTCAATGGCTGCAAGTCCGCCTGTTGCGGCTTCGCTGAAATAACATGGTGAAAGAGAGCATAGCAAGCGAAGCGCCAAATCCCGGCGATTACCGGAAAAGCTCCGCTGTTTTGCGCATTCGCTCAGCCACCTTCACGCCGAAGGGGCAGCGGCTTTCGCAGCCCCGGCAGCCGATGCATTCATCTGCGCGGTGCGCCAGGGACAGGTAATGCTCCTTTAAAGAGGCGGGAGGCGAAGGCTGCATCACCGCCAGATCATACAGCTTATTCACCATGGCAATGTCGATATCCACCGGGCAGGGCTTGCAGTGGCCGCAATAGGTACATCCCCCGCCGGCAAACGTGTGCTTGGGGGCGCTGGCCAGCACGCTGGCATAGTCCTTTTCCCCGTCGTCCGCCGTTTCATACGCCACCGCCGCGTCCACCTGTTCCGCCGTATCATAGCCGCACAAAACGGACACCACGCCGGGCTTGGTCAGGCAGTAATGGATACACTGAACGGGCGTCAGCGCCACCCCAAAGGGAGAGCGCGCAGGATCAAACAGCCGCCCGCCTGCGAAAGGCTTCATGCAGGTGATGCCCACGTCCTGCTGCTGGCACACCTTATACATTTCCACCCGCACCGGGTCCACGCCGTTGAGCCCATCGCCGTAGGAGGATAACGCGAAATAATTGTCCAGGTTGTCCGTGGGCGGCATCAGATCAAAAGCGGGATTGACGCTGAACAGGATCATTTCCACCAGGCCGCTTTCCGCGGCCTTTTTCGCAATGATGGGATTGTGGGTGGACAGCCCAATGTGACGGATTTTCCCCTGGGCTTTCAGCTCCATCACATAATCCTGATACGGGCCCGGATGGCTGACCACCTCCCAGTCGCTTTCCAGATCTACATAATGGATCATGCCCAAATCAACATAATCGGTGCGGAGCCGGGTCAGCAGATCTTCAAATGCGATACGGCACTGCTCCACGTCCCGGGTTCGGGTATACTGCCCATTCTGATAGGTGGAGCCCACATGCCCCTGCACATACCATCCCGCCCGATCCTCCTGGATGGCTTTTCCGATGATGTCCCGGGACTTGGGATCGGGCATCCAGCAGTCGATAATGTTGATGCCCTGCTTATGGGCGTACTTGAGCAGCGCCACGGATTCGCTTTCCTCATGCCGCTCCAGCCATTCGCCGCCAAAGCCCACCTCACTGACCATCAGGTTCGTTTTTCCCAGCCGCCTGTACTGCATTGATCTTTCCCCCTTCTTTGGATTGCCTGTTTCTATTATATCAAAACAGCGCCTTCTCGGCAACAAGGAAAACCGCGGCAAAAAGGCCCGCCATGACGGCGGGCCCTTTTTGGATTATTATTTGGCAGGCAGGTGAATCAACGCCTGTCCTTATCAATGAATTCCAGGGTAATGGTAGCAAGGAAGGCAAAAGCGAAAACGAACATGGTCAGATGCAGCCAATAGCCGATCACATTTTCCTCGGTGTATTCAAAATTCGGATTATAGCTGGCCGCGGCGGCTTTCTCCTCCAGGAAGGATTTCACCTTTTCTTCCCCAATGATATCAATCGCTTTGCCCAGGCTCGTTTTCACGGTAATCTCCGTATCCCGCCTGGCCTGAACATCGCCGTTGCCCGCCAGCATATCCACTGCTTCGCCCACGGTGAAGGTTCCGCCCACATTAACGTCCTTGTATTTTTCCAAAAGGCCCTTGGCGTCAATGGCGTTCAGCACGTCGCCCACGGTGGTCAGGTGCGTCAGCTGGAAACTGGTAACGGGCTGCAAATCTTCCGAATCCATGACGGACTGAAGCACGTCGCCCAGCGTCACATTGGACCCAGGCAGAGCGGTGGTCCGCTCCTTCTGGAATTGCTCGGATTCCATCACGAAACGAAGCACATCCTGCACCGTCATATCCCCCAGGATCTGCTCCTTCTGGAACGCTTCAAAGGTGACAGACTGATCCAGCATTTCCTTCAGCTCGCCCAGGCTGAACACCTTGCCGATCTCTTTGGCGCGCAGCTCCTGAATCGCGCTGTTGTCCTTGTCCTGCAGCAGATCCAAAACCTGGCCCACCGTTACCGTGCCGCCAATTTCATTGTCCCGCATCTTGCTGATCATGTTGGCGATGGTGGCGTAGGGGCGGCTGTTGGTGTCGGACTGGGCGGCCAGCACCTTCAGGCCGGGATTGGAAATAGTGAAATGGGTCAGCGGTTCCGTCCATTCGGGCAGCGGCAGCATGCCGCCGGAAAACACCAATTGGAAAATCAGCACGAAGGGCATGATGGTCATGGCTGTGGTGGTGTTATGGGCCAAAGCCGAAACCCACAGGGACAGCATATCCGATGCGTAAGTGATCAGGAACATGGAAATGCCGAAATCCACCATAAAGTACGGCGTGATCAAGCCTTCCTTGGGATAGGGCACGCCCACCCACTCTGTCACATACAATGTCACGGCGGTCTGCGCCAGGCACAGCAGCGCCTGATACAGCATATGAGAGAACACGTAGGTGGAAATGTGCATGCCGGAGCGGTGCTCCCGCTTGATCACGTCCCGCTCCCGGCAGATCACCTGAATGGAGTTGAAGCAGCCGTTCCAAATGCACACGCAGGTCATGGCGAAGGAGCCAAACAGCGTGCCTTCCATGTTGAGGAAGCATTCGATCCGGGTGACCATGCCCACCAGGCCCGCGATCAAAGCGGACATGGGGATCACTTTCCAGTCGTTCTGATACACGAACATGCGCAGCAGCTTGCCCAGGTAAATGCCCAGCTGGGAGCAGCGGCCCCGGTAACGAACGGTATACTGTCTCGCGGTCTTATTGGTATTCAGTTCAGCCATGCTGCACCTCCGCGTACTTGAGCACATAATCGTCCGCCATGCCGTCGCCGCCCTCTTCCTTGCGGTTGACGGATTTCACGATCTGCTCCATGGTGTCGCGCTGGAAGAATGTCCTGGCATCCTGGATGCTGCCGTAGTAGGCCAGCCGTCCCGTCCGGGCGGAGTCCTTGGCCAGCACGATCACATCGTCGAACAGGTCGATCACCCGGTCCGGGGTATGGGTGATGACGATGATGATCTTGCCTGTATCGGCAATCTTGCGCAGCTGCACAAACAGCTCCCTGGCCATGACGCCGTCCAGGCCGCTGTCCGGCTCGTCCAGGATGAACAGAGAAGGATTGGAAATGAATTCAATGGAGATGGACAGGCGCTTTTTCTGCCCGCCGGACAGCTTTTCCACCAGATTGTTTTTCACGGGCTTGAGGCCGAAGATATCCATGACCTCGTCCACCCGCTCCCGCCGCTGCTTGCCGGATACGTCCTTGGGCAGGCGCAGCTTCGCCGCGTCCAGCAGGGTGTTGATCACGGTATCCTTGCCCCGCATCATTTCGCTCTGAGGCACAAAGCCCACTTCATGCTGCATCTTTTTATACTGGGTATACATGTTATTGCCATTGAGCATGACCTCGGCCTTGGCCTTTTCGTAGCCGTTGATGGCGTTCAGATAGGTGGTTTTGCCCGCGCCGGAGCCGCCCAGCAGCAGCACCATATGGCCCTGGGGAATAGCCATGTGAATGTCCCGCAGCAGGGTTTTTTTGTGGAAAAATTCCGTGGCGGTGCGCTCCTCAAGGTTGACGGTCAGCCCGTCATCCATGACAGCGGCGCTTCCGGAGGTGGCCAGACGCTCCATCTCCGCTTTGATATCCTCCACCTGCCATTCGGGCTGATATTTCTTGCTGAAGCCCCACAGCAGGGCGGGAATGATCCGGGTGTAATCAATCAGACACAGCCACAGCCATTTCTTGGGCAGGCCGTACACATTGATCAGGCCGCTCCATACCCGGATGTTGTAAATAAAATGGGTAAAAATCAGGGGAATCGTGATGATGGAAAGAATCATCAGCCGGGTCAGAGCAGCCTCGATGGCCGCTTCTTCAGACATGTTGTCGATGCGGATGGGAATAATGAATTCCGCTACGATGCTGATCAGCAGCATAGCGATCGTGATCACGCTTAATACTCTTCCTTCCGGCTCGCGCCCCGCGCATCGGGAAAGCTGGTATTCCCTGGCACCGGGAATCAGCGCCCACCAGCCCTTCAGGCCGGACTTCTGCAGCAGCCGCCAGATGCCGATGATCAGCAGGCCCTTGCTGATGATGGCAAGGGCGCTGGTTCCGTCAAACAGGATCAGGCATAGGATTTGAATGACCTTATCCATCTGGGTTCCTCTCCTTTGTTCTTCCGGGGAATCAGTCTTTCTTGCTGCCGGCCAGCTGCATCAGCAGATCCAGGATTTTCAGATAGATCCAGATCACGGTGAAGGCCAGGCCGAAAGCGGCGTACCATTCATAGTTCTGGGGATAGCCCTCCTCCACGCAGGTTTGGACGGTGGAAAAGTCGCTGATCAGGAACAGGGCCGCGATGATCAGGCCGATCACATCAAAGGCCACGCTCAGGACGGCATTCTGCATCATGCTCTGCACATAAGGCCGGGTCACAGGCAGCAGATATCCCAGGAAGCTCAGCAGGCCCACGCCAATGGAGCCGATGACCAGGCCCATGAGCACCATATGGAATTTCTTGTTCACCTTTACAATGCCGGAGGTATACAGCCAGCTCATCACAACCACCACCGCCACGGTGAGCAGCAGGGCTTCCAGGCCCAGATATTCATAGCCAACCAGCACCTTGAACACCAGGAAGGAGATCAGATAGCCCTGGCCCAGGCAATACACCGTGCCGGTAACGGGCACCGTCCTGCGGACGAAAACACCGATCAATTCGCAAATAAAACCGACGATCAGCACCCCGGCCAAAATACCGGTTTCTTTGGCGGAAAGGTTCACCACAAACTTTTCATATATCGTGATGGTCTGCCACACAGGCTCGGAGGCCAGCATCCCCTTCACGATCAGCTGGAGGATCATGCCCACCAGGGTGATCACCAGGAAGTAAGTGGTTTTGGTGGCGATGCCCGCATAGGAGGCCGTATTGGTCTCCGAACGCTCGGTGACCTTATTCAGCCTGTTTAAAATCGGGTTGGAGCGCATAAGCGTGGGCGTTTTTTCTTTTGATTTCTGGGAAAGCGTGCTCATGGTGAATCATCCTTTCATTATAAAATTATCTTGTCAGGAGGAAATCAAGAGGAAAATGGAAAACGCGTGCTCCTTTTTGGGCCGCCATCTCGGGGTCAGAAGGATCAGCCAAAGGCATTTCCTCCTCATTTCATCCCGGCTCGTCCGGTTGAAAGCAGACTTTCTATTTCTGCATTATACGTCCTTCCGGGCGATTTGACAAGGGAAGATATTTGATTTTTCCTGTTTCTGCCACTGCGCAGCGGGGCAAGAAGACTTTAAGGCACCAGGCAGCAGTCATTAGACGATAGAGTGCAGAGAATATCACACACAAGGAATACATCCGGACTTGGCACGACGAAAATATCTGAACTCTGAACTCTTTGCTTAGCTCGTTCTCCTATTGCCTATTGCCTGGTGCCTTTTTTCCATTTTTTATTCAAACCGGAAGATTTTTGTTGGATGTTGGTTGGATAAGATATGATATAGTATATAAAGCCGAAAGATTCCCCGGGAAATCCGGAAGGAAAGCAGGACGCGTGCGGTGCTTCGCGCCGCCCTTTCAGGCTCCGGCTGAATAAAAGATTTTTGGGCCCTTGACAGGAAAGCCCGTCATCTATTGAATCACAGGTATCGAAAGGAGAAATCTCTATGACCGAAAACATGAACAAGTTGCTCCAGCTTCTGGATCAGAACCCGGAAGCGAAGGAAAAGGCGCTGGCGGCGCTGAAAAGCCTGAGCGCGGAAGCCAGCGAAGAAGCCATGCTGAACAGCGTCTTCGCGCCTCTTGCCCGGGAAGCGGGCATTCCGCTGACCCTGGAGGACGTAAAAGGAATGGCCGAGCTCGTCGCCGGGGAGGACGCGGTCCTGTCGGCAAAGGATCTGGAGGGCATCAACGGCGGCGGGATTTTCACCCTGATCCCCAGGGTTCAAAAAGTGGTAGAGGACGTGAACGAAGTGATCGAAAAGATCAAAAAGAAGCAGACGCCTGGGCGGCCCAAGGGCAAGCCCACAAAAAACGGGCTCTGATCGGGCGTAAAAAGCCTGCGGCGGGTCAGCTGCGCGGCGATCAGTGAAGCCATGAAACACGCGCTTTTGTTTCGCCCAGGGATCATTTTTCGTTCATGGGGAAAAAGGCCAGGAGAGACACGCTGCTCTCCTGACCTTTTTTATCTCGGTCTGCTGCCTGCGGATGAAATATCATGGCACTTTTCATAGAAATTGCGTTGGTCAAAATCAGTTTAGAACTTGGAACTTTCAGTTTGGAACTCAAGCTCGATCCAAGCTGCAAAAAACCACAGATGTACTATTCTCTGTACTTGAAGATTTGGATTGTTTTTCCCCTTCGCCTTTGATATAATCAATACGGTTGAATTTGCGCTTTCCTGAAAGGATTTGTTTGATATTTTATTGATTTAATTTGTTATCGCTTTAGCTTGACAGAGCGATAAAGAAGTGATATACTTACCGCCGTAATCATTTTTTCGTCGATCAGGAGGAGCTTTATGGAGCAGGATGTGACCCAGGCGCTGCGCAGGGAAGAAAAAATCACCCTGGCCCTTCGGGCGCTGTATGAGCAGTACGGCTTCCGCAAATACCGGATGGGAAAATTTGAGGAATATGAGCTGTACATGGAAAACAAGAGCTTCCTGAAAAATCCCAATATCATTACATTTCATGATCTGGACGGCAGGCTCATGGCCTTGAAGCCCGATGTGACGCTGTCCATCGCCAAAAACACCCGGGCCACCGCCCAGTCCAGCGAAAAAGTCTATTACCTGGAAAACGTGTATTGGCTGGAAAAGCAAAGCGGCGGCTACAAGGAAGTCAACCAATTGGGGCTGGAATCCATCGGCAGGCTAGACGCCTATTCCTATTATGAAGTGATGCTGCTGGCCCAGGAAACCCTGAAAGCCATCAGCGAAAGCTATCGGATGCAGGTGAGCCATATCGGGTTCTGGGTGGCGCTGCTGGACGGCCTGAGCATCGAAGAAGCCGTGCGGCCGGAGCTGTTCTCCTGCGTCCACGGAAAGCGCCTGCATGAACTCAAGGCGCTGCTGGACGGCGCGGGGGTGGCCCCCTTCGCGGCGGAGCTGATCATGCAGGCCGCCTCCCTGTGCGGTGATTTTGCCAAAACCTTAGCCGCCGCCCGGCGCATCGCCATATCCAACGGCATGACCGACGCCCTGAATGAATTGGAAACGGTGTATGGACTGCTCAGCCAAAATGGCGGCGCGGAGGGCATGACCCTGGACTTTTCCCTGGTGAACGACTGCGATTATTACGACGGGCTCATCTTCCAGGGCTATGTGGAGGGGGTCCCCAGAGCCCTGCTCTTTGGCGGCTATTACGGAAAGCTGCTGCGCAAGTTCAGCCGGAACCTGGACGCCATTGGCTTCGCTGTCTACCTGAACGAATTGGACGTGCTGTTCCGCTCCCAGCGGGGCGCCGACGTGGATGCGCTGATTCTTTATGATGAAACGGCGGATCTATCCGCCCTGAAAATTGCTGCGGATTCCCTGCGCGCCCGGGGCGATGGGCTGCGGGTGCGGGTGGAAAAGAAAATCCCCGAGGATCTGCGTTATCAAAAGGCCTTCCGCTTTACGGAAAGCGGGCTGGAGGAGGTGACAGGGGATGCTTAACATCGCGCTGCCCAAGGGCAGGCTGGGGGATCAGGTGCTTTCCCTGTTCTCCAAAATCGGCTTTGACTGCGGCGGCATTTACGACGGCGACCGCCGCCTGGTGCTGGAAAGCCCGGAAAACGGCGTCCGGTATCTGCTGGTCAAGCCCTCCGACGTGGCGATTTACGTGGAATACGGCGCGGCGGACATTGGCGTGGTGGGCAAGGATATTCTGCTGGACGGCAGCCCCGACGTGTATGAGCTATTGGACCTGAACATCGGCAAGTGCCGCATCTGCGTGGCCGGGCCGGAGGATTATGTGGAGGACCGGGAATCGGTGCTGCGGGTGGCTACCAAATTTACCAAGGTGGCCCAGAATTATTACAACGCCAAGAACCGGGAAATCGAGATCATCAAGCTCAACGGCTCCATCGAGCTGGCCCCCATATTGGGGCTCACCGACGTGATCGTGGATATTGTGGAGTCGGGCCGCACGCTGAAAGAAAACCATTTGAAGGTGCTGGAAACGGTATGCCCCATCAGTGCCCGGCTCATTGCCAACCGGGCCAGCTATCTGTTCAAAAACGACGTGATCACGTCGATCACCGAAAAACTGCGGGAGGTGCTTCCTCAATGATGAAGATCATGCCGGTGGACGAATTCAGGCCCCAGGACTTCAAAACCCCGCCCATTCAGGCGGGCAACGAAATCGAAGAAAAGGTGGACGCCATCATCGCCGCCGTCCGGGAAAAGGGCGACCGGGCCCTGATGGAATTCGCGGAGAAATTTGACCACGCTTCCCTGTCCAGCGTCCTTGTCAGTGATGCGGAATTGGACGAGGCCTTTTCAGCCTGCGACCCGGACTTTCTTGAAACCCTGACCCGGGCCCGGGACAATATTGAAAACTTTCACAAGCACCAGGTTCGCAGCAGCTTCGTTGTCAGTGAGGAAAACGGCAAGGTGATGGGCCAAAGGATCATCCCGCTGAAGCGGGTGGGCCTGTATGTGCCCGGCGGCACGGCAGCCTATCCCTCCTCTGTGCTGATGAACGCGGTGCCCCCCAAGCTGGCGGGAGTGAAGGAAATCATCATCGCCACCCCGCCGGGACGGGACGGCAAGGTCAATCCCGCCATCCTCTGCGCAGCGAAGATCGCGGGGGTCACCAAAATCATCAAGGCGGGCGGGGCCCAGGCCATCGCCGCCCTGGCGTATGGCACGGAATCCGTGCCCCCGGTGGACAAGATCGTGGGCCCCGGCAACGTGTTCGTGGCCACCGCCAAGCGGAGGGTTTACGGCATCGTGGATATTGACATGATCGCCGGGCCCAGTGAAATCCTGGTGCTGGCTGACGGCAGGAGTAACCCCGCCTTTGTGGCGGCAGACCTTTTGAGCCAGGCGGAGCACGACAAGCTGGCCTCTGCCATCCTGGTCACGGACAGCGAAGCCCTTGCCAAAGCCGTTCAGGCCGAGGTGGAAAAACAAGTGGAAACCCTTCCCCGGCGGGACATTGCCCGGGTCTCCATCGACAATAACGGCAAAATCATCGTGGCCCATTCTCTGGACCAGGGCGTGGAAATCGCCAACCTCATCGCCCCCGAACATCTGGAAATCTGCGTGGACGAGCCCTTCGCTTTCCTGCCCCGCATCGAAAGCGCGGGCAGCGTGTTCCTGGGCCGCAACGTGCCCGAGGCCCTGGGGGATTATTGGGCGGGCCCCAACCACACCCTGCCCACCAGCGGCACGGCCCGGTTCTCCTCTCCCCTGTCCGTGGACGATTTCGTGAAAAAGTCCCAGTTCCTCTACTATTCCACCGACGCTCTCCGGGAAGCCAAGGACAATATCGTTTCCTTCGCCTGCCGGGAGGGCCTCAACGGCCATGCCAATTCCGTGGCCATCCGTTTTGGAGAAACCGTATGAGCAGATTTTTAAGCGACCGGCTGCAAAGCCTGGCCCCTTACGTGCCGGGGGAGCAGCCCAAGGTAAGCAATCTGATCAAGCTGAACACCAATGAAAGCCCCTTTTCCCCGGCCCCCGGGGTGACGGAAGCGGTCAAGGAAGCGGCGGGCAGCCTGCAACTGTACAACGACCTGTCCGCCTCCCGGCTGGTCGGGCTGCTTTCGGATACCTACGGCCTGGAAAAAAGCCAAATCGCCGTCGGCAATGGATCGGATGAAATGCTGGCCTTCGCTTTCCAGGCCTTCGGGGGACACGGGCTGATCTTCCCCGACATCACCTACGGCTTTTATCCCGTGTGGGCCAATCTGTACGGGCTGGACGCAAAAATCGCGCCGCTGGACGCGGATTTTAACGTGGATCTCCGGGATTACCGGGGCAACGACCGGTGCATCGTGCTGGCCAATCCCAACGCTCCTACCGGAAAAGCGCTGACGATATTGGAGATGGCTGAGATCGTGGAAAACAATCCCGATCAGGTGGTGATCGTGGATGAAGCATACGTGGACTTTGGCGCGGAAAGCGCCCTGGCCTTCGTGCCTCAATATGAAAACGTATTGGTGGTGCGCACCTTCTCCAAATCCCGCCAGCTGGCCGGGGCCCGGCTGGGGTTTGCCATGGGCCACGAAAAGCTGATCGACGATCTGAACCGGGTGCGCTATTCCTTCCATCCCTACAACGTGAACACCCTGACCCAGGCGGCCGGCGCCGCGGCGCTGGAGGACCCCCGCTATTTTGAAGCGTGCCGGAAATCCATCATTGAAACCCGGGAATGGACCAGGGAACAATTGCTGTCGCTGGGCTTCCGGGTGCTGCCCAGCAGCGCCAATTTCCTCTTTGCCGCTGCGCCGGGTGTCAGCGGGCCGGAATACCAGCAGCGGCTGCGGGAAAGGAATATCCTGATTCGGCATTTTGATCTGCCCCGCATCCGGGATTTTAACCGCATCACCATCGGCAGCAGGGAACAGATGGAAGCCCTGATACAGGCCACAAAGGAGCTGCTCGCATGAGACAGGCGCAAATCGACAGAAAGACAAAGGAAACGGACATTCACCTGACGCTGAACCTGGATGGTGTCGGGAAAGCGGACATTGATTCCGGCGTGGGGTTTCTCAATCATATGCTGGAATTGCTGGCCTTTCACAGCGGCATGGATTTGTTTGTCCGCTGCCAGGGCGACACCTGGGTGGACGATCACCATTCCGTGGAGGATATCGGCATCGCTCTGGGCCAGGCGCTGCGAAACGCCTTGGGCGACAAAAAAGGCATCACTCGCTACGGCAATTTCCTTCTGCCCATGGACGAGGCCCTGGTACTGGTGGCCCTTGACCTGTCCGGGCGGGACGCCCTGGGCTACGGCGTGACGCTGCCCACCCAGAAGGTGGGCTCCTTCGATACCGAGCTGGTGAAGGAATTTATGCTGGCCTTTACCCGCAGCGCCAAAGCCTGCCTGCATTTCCAGATGATGGCCGGGGAAAACACCCATCACATCATCGAGGCCATGTTCAAGGGCCTGGGCCGCGCCCTGCGCCAGGCGGTGAGCATCGACCCCATGAGAGCCGGGGAAACGCCCTCCTCCAAAGGGCTGCTGTAAGGAGAATCAGCCATGATCGCTATTATTGATTACGGCGTGGGAAACCTGTATTCCCTGAGCCATTCCCTCACCTATCTGGGCATTGAAAACCAGGTGACCCGGGAGGAAAGCGTGATCCTCCGGGCGGACAAGGTGATCCTGCCCGGAGTCGGCGCGTTTGGGGACGCCCGGAAAAAGCTCTCCGAAACGGGCATGGACAGGCTGGTGCTGCAAAAGGCGGCGGAGGGCGCGCCGCTGCTGGGCATTTGCCTGGGGATGCAATTGCTGTTTGAAAAAAGCTATGAATATGGCGAGCATCCGGGCCTGGGCCTGATTCCCGGGGAGGTATGTCCCGTAAAGGACGATCTGCCACCCGGCATGAAGGTGCCCCACATCGGCTGGAACGCCCTGAAATTCACCGGCGAATGCCCCCTGCTGCAATCCATCCGGGAAGGGGACAGCGTCTATTACGTTCACTCCTATTACGCCAAAGGCGCGGGTGACGCGGTGAAGGCGGTGTCCGAATACGGGGTGGAGGTCACCGGGCTGGTACAGCGGGGCAGCGTGTACGGGGCCCAATTCCATCCCGAAAAAAGCGGCCCGGTGGGGCTGAAAATGCTCAAAGCCTTTGGGGAGGTACATTGACATGCTGATTTTTCCGGCCATTGATTTGCGGGACGGCCAGGTGGTGCGCCTGGTGGAAGGGGATTACGACCGCATGACCGTGTACGGCAGCGACCCGCTTTCCGTGGCGAAGGAATATCAAGCCCAGGGAGCGAAATACCTGCACGTGGTGGATCTGGACGCGGCCAAGGACGGCACGCAGAAGAACCTGGCCGTCATTCAAAAGCTGGCCGCCGAAAGCGGCTTAAAGCTGGAAGTGGGCGGCGGCGTACGGGATGAGGCCAGCGCCAGGCGTTATCTGGACGCGGGCGTGAGCCGGGTGATTTTAGGGTCAGCGGCGATTGAACATCCAGAATTCATGGAGAAGCTCGCCAGGCAATATCCCGGTCAGGTGGCCGCGGGCGTGGACGCCAGGAACGGGTACGTAGCCATCCATGGCTGGAAAACGGTCACTGACATCGTCGCTTATGACTTTGTGAAAAGCCTGCCCCAGCAGGGCATCGACACCGTGATTTACACCGACATCAGCCGGGACGGCAAGCTGCAGGGGCCCAATTTGGAAGCGTATCAGGCGCTGAGCCGCATTCCGGGGCTGAACGTGGTCGCCTCCGGCGGCGTGTCCGCGGCGGAGGATATCCAGGCCCTGGCGGGCATGCATCTGTACGCCGCCATTATCGGCAAGGCGCTCTACGACGGAAGAATCACGCTGGCGGAAGCATTGTCGGCTGCAAGCAGATAAAACATACACAGCTTTCTCGGAAGGGAGGCTTGGAATCATTCATGATCGCAAAACGCATCATTCCCTGCCTGGACGTGCGCAACGGACGGGTGGTGAAGGGCACGAACTTTGAAGGCATCCAGGACGTGGCCGACCCGGTGGACATGGCCCGGTACTACAACGACACCGGCGCGGACGAATTGGTGTTTTATGACATCACCGCCTCCTTCGAGGGCCGGGGCCTGTTTACGGATATTTTAAAACGCACGGCGGCGGAGGTGTTCATCCCCCTGACCGTGGGCGGCGGCATCAACGAGGTGGAGGATTTTGAGCGGGTGCTGTCCTGCGGGGCGGACAAGGTCAGCGTCAATTCCGGGGCCATCCGGGACCCCTCCCTCATCGAGCGGGCGGCCAAGCGCTACGGCGACCAATGCGTGGTGCTGAGCATGGACGTGAAGCGGGTGGACGGCCAGTTCCGGATCTTTGCCAAGGGGGGCCGGGTGGACACCGGCATCGACGCCCTTCAGTGGGCCCACGACGGCCAGGAGCGGGGCGCGGGAGAACTGGTAGTCAACAGCATCGACACCGACGGCGTCAAGCAGGGGTTCGACCTGGACATGCTGGCCGCCATGGGCAGGCAGGTTTCCATTCCCATCATCGCCTCCGGCGGCGCGGGCAAAATGGAGGATTTCAAAACCCTCTTTGAAGCCGTGCCCCAGGTGGACGCCGGGCTGGCCGCGTCCATTTTTCACCGAAAGGAAGTGCCCCTGCCGGAGCTGAAGCGGTATCTGGCGGCGCAGGGGATTCCCATGCGGATTTTACGGGAGGAAGAAGAAAATGATCATTGATGATTTGAAATTTGACGAAAAGGGTTTGATCCCCGCCGTGGTGCAGGATTATTTTTCCAAGCAGGTTTTGACCGTAGCCTATATGAACAGGAAGTCTTTGGAAATCTCGATCAAGGAAGGCCGCACCTGCTTTTTCTCCCGGTCCCGCCAGCAATTGTGGCGCAAGGGAGAAACCAGCGGCAACACCCAGGAGATCGTATCCATCCGGGCGGACTGCGATTTGGACGCCCTGGTGGTGGAGGTCATAAAAAAAGGCCCCGCCTGCCACACGGGCAGCGAAAGCTGCTTCTTCAATCCTGTGTATCAAAGCGAGGAGCACCAGGATTTTTCCATGGAAGCTCTCTATGATCTGCTCAAGGGCCGCAAAACCAGCCCCAAGGAGGGCAGCTACACCACCTACCTGTTTCAGAAGGGCATCGACAAGATCCTCAAAAAGGTGGGCGAGGAATGCACCGAGGTGATCGTGGCGGGCAAGGGAGGCGACAGGGAAGAAACCATCTTTGAAATCGCCGATCTGGCCTATCACGTGATGGTGCTGATGGTGGACATGGGCATCGAGCCCAAGGATATCTTCGCCCAGCTGGCCAGCCGCCATGTGGTGGATCACAAGGTGAAGCAGGAAAAGATGCAGTAAACGAACGGCAAAAGCGTGATTAGGCATTATGAGGCAATAGGCATTAGGCATTAGACAATAGGCATTAGGCATTCGGTTATAGAGTATTCAGAAAATTTACAGCAAATGATGGAATCAACGAATCATCATTTTATCAGCCAAGGAGCACTGTCATTCTGAGCGTGTCCGGCCGCGAAGAATCTCCAAATGTTTTGCATACAGGAATGCCCCGGCGGGAGGAGATACTTCACACGCTTCGAGCGTTCAGAATGACAGCGTTTGTTAAGTGATCAATCGTTTTCTTTATATCGCAGTCTATAACATCTGATC